>DATNRE010000429.1:0-1876 GCA_036703685.1 Candidatus Obscuribacterales bacterium | reverse complement strand
TTGTTAGTTTTCCCTAGGTTTTCCAGTTGGGAATTAATGATTTTTTGGAAGTCTGAATTGATTGCTGTTTGGAGATTGTAGGCTTGCTGTAACCCGCTTAACTGGGATTGCAATAACCCAGTGATTAGGGCAACGCTCCCGGCTTCACCAATAGCTGATCCTGTCTCAAACTGGGTTCGGATATGTTCATTAGTTAACCCCTCCTGAACACTGCCCACGGCCCCAATATGATCAGCTAAATTCTGATGAACGGGATTTGATAAAGCCAATTCTCGGAGGGCGGCTAAATCCGATTGACTGATAGCGTCCTGATTTAATCCCAGTTCCTCAACCAAAGCTAAGGCGGTTTCTCCTAATTCATTCTCGATGTCATCCCAGTCGATAAAATCTTCTGAATCCTCAATTGAAAAGCTCTCAGGGGTTGGTGTTTCTGGTTTGGTTCCCTTGAGTGTTTGCGGTTTAGTTCCGGTCAAGTGTTGCGCGATCGCATCCCCCCAACTTTCCTCGACTTCAGAAGGATTCAAACCAAGTTGTTTGATAGCGATTAACAGTTCAGTCTCGGAAACATTAAGCCGCTTTGATAACAATTGCATTGTCGATTTTGTTTTCAGTTGTGTACTCATTTGTCAGTTCCTCAGTGAAGGTTTTGAAAGTGTAAAGTGTTGCGTTGAGTTGGATATAGTTCTCTATGATTTCCGGTCTAGGTGCGCTTGCGGGTTCGGTTAAATCATAATCATTGATACGCTTTAACCACTCCTGTACATAAGGGTTGTAGGCTGTGCGCGGTTTGAAATGTTGGTAAAAATCAGGGGAGTGAATTAACAGCAATTTTGCCCAATCTCTTAGAGTCTGTGGCTTGCGTTTTAATTCCTTAGCTACTTCTCCCACGGGTTTATAAACTGCCTTTTTGTCGCCGTTTCTAAGCAGTTTGACCCGCCTCCCGTCTGGGATGATTTCAGGTTCGATAATGTCCATTAGTTTTGTATTAGTTAATGTTTGATTGAATGCCCTGAGCCGTCCCGATTAAGTAGGCTAGTTTGGCTATAGGGTTGTCGAGGTTCCAAAGGGGAGAAGCTAAAAGCCTCTCAGGGTGGTTAATAGCGTCCTTTGGGTATCTTGTGAGTCCTATCTAGGGTTCTAACAGGGGATGTTCTAGGGTGCTATGTTTATCATGGTATCCCACTTACTCCACTTTCGTCAATGGGGTAAGTAAATTAAGTAAGGTAAGTAGGATACCGTCTCAAATAAGAAAACAAGAGGGATAATTAGGATAAGTGTTACAGGTAGGTCAAATGCCCATAAATAAACCTAGTACAAAGGTTTTTTTCGATGATGAGCGCCTAAGAATTAGATTTAAGCAATTGGTTGCAGAGGTTCAAACCTCTATGACCAGGCGGTTAGAGGCGTTTATCAAGTTTGATGTTAGATACTGGGAACAGACGGGGCAACCGTTCAACTTTGACGAAGTTAAAGACGAACCGGACATAAAGCCGTTAATTTCCAAAGCGTTATCGGGCGACGCCTTGAATGATTGTGAAGTGTCCCTACTCGCTGAAGGTTTAGGGATGACTAACCCAAAGGATCTATTTAGAGCTAGAAACACAAACCCTAAACACGGAGGTAAAAAAAATGGACATTCCCAAAGTCATGCCGAATGCCCTCACTGAATTTGTCCCGGCGCTTACCTCTGACGGTTTGGCGTTTCATGCTCCCAAGGGGATGAGTCAAACTGATGTAGTTTTTGTTTTCCGATCCCTAGAAGACTGGTTAGAAGGTTTAGCGAGTCAATGGGGTTCGGTATCCTTGCGGTGGGACGGATGTAGAACGGGACTGACTAAATATGCTCACTGGCATTTGTCGCCCGGTGATAGTGATA
>DATNRE010000428.1:0-18945 GCA_036703685.1 Candidatus Obscuribacterales bacterium | reverse complement strand
TTGACCATGGATAATGGGTAATGGGTAATGGGTAATGGGTAATAGGTAATAGGTAATGGGGATTAAGCCAGCCCTCGACTTGATTCGGGGACAAATTAAAATCTGTGAAATCCGTGAAATCCTCTTAAATCCGTGATCGGTGATGGGTGATGCGCCAAATGTGAATGAAATAAGTTATTCTGAACACCGGAAGTGATTATTGCTGAATACAAATTTTTAAAATATGAGTCGTGTTATTGTGATTACCTCTGGAAAAGGAGGGGTGGGAAAAACTACTTGTACCGCTAATGTGGGTATGAGTTTGGCAAAACGGGGCCACAGTGTGGTGGTCATTGATGCTGATTTTGGCTTGAGAAATTTAGACTTACTTCTAGGTTTAGAAAATCGGATTGTTTACACGGCAATGGAGGTTTTATCGGGGGAATGTCGCCTGGAACAAGCTTTAGTGAAAGATAAACGAGAATCCCGTTTAGTGCTCTTACCCGCGGCTCAAAACCGGATGAAAGAAGCCGTTACCCCCGATCAAATGAAGCAATTAGTGGCGATGTTGGAAGGGAAATATGATTATATTATTATTGATTGTCCGGCGGGCATTGAACAGGGGTTTCAAAATGCGATCGCCCCAGCTAAAGAAGCAATTATTGTCACCACTCCCGAAGTTTCAGCCGTTAGAGATGCGGATCGGGTGATCGGTTTATTAGAGGCAAATTCGGTGAAAAAAATTCGGTTATTAATTAATCGAATTAAGCCCTTAATGGTGGAAGCTAACGATATGATGTCGGTACAGGATGTGGAAGAAATTCTAGCAATTCCTTTAATTGGGGTGGTTCCCGACGATGAAAATGTGATTGTTTCCACCAATAAAGGGGAACCTTTAGTATTATCAGAAACCCCATCCCAAGCGGCTCAGGCGTTCACGAATGTGGTGCGTCGAATTGAAGGAGAAAAAGTGGCGTTCCTTGACCTTAACCCCCGTCCAGAAGGTTTTTTTGCTAAACTGCGTCGTTTGCTTTCCTCTAAAGTTGGCTAAAAACATATCTTTAAATTGTTGATCTGACTGCTTCTGTATTCATCCTATAAACCCCAATGAAAATTAATGAACTCATAGAAAGACTTTTTCCTCGAAATAATCCAACCAGTCGAGAGGAGGCTAAACGTCGCCTGAAGTTGGTCTTGGCCCATGACCGGGCTGATCTATCGGCGGAAATGGTGGAAGCCATGCGCAAAGAAATCATGGAAGTAGTATCTCGTTATGTAGAAATAGATACCGATGATTCGGAATTTAACCTAGAAAGTGATAACCGCGCTACGGCATTAGTGGCTAATTTATTGATTCGTCGGGTTAAACAAAGGGGATTAGTCATCGCTGAATCTTCTCCCCCGGAGGTGAAAAGTGAATCTCCTAAAGACGAGAAGACTGAGGAAACACCGTCCCCAACCCCAACTGCAACCCCAAAACCAAAACCACCCACTCCAGTTAAATCTGAGTTAAAATCTCCACCTACCCAACCGGAGAAAAGCCCAGAGAACCCAGAAAAATGATATTGTAGGGGTTTGGTCTTCAAACCCTCCTCTGATTTGGGTTAATTTACGACTGTTGCTATTCCCGATTTCCTAGATATTTAATCATTTTAATATGGGCAATTCCGGCTTCTTGAAAAGGTTCGCCTATTGCTTCAAATCCTAATTTTAAATAGAGATTTTTAATATAAACTTGAGCATTAACCATTACTATTTTAATTGATGTTTGAGCGATCGCTTCTAAGGCACATTCCATTAATTGTTGACCAATTCCCATTCCCCTAGCCGAATTCAGAACAGCTAACCGTTCAATCTTAGCTTTTTCTGGATATAAATAACGGATACGCAGGGTTCCAATCGGGGAATCATCCAAATAGGCTAATAAATGTTGGGCTGATTCATCCTCCCCATCAAATTCTAATTCAGGATCAACTCCTTGTTCCAGTTCAAAAACTTGATATCGAATTGCTTTAATTTCTATAAAATGTTCAGAATATTTAACCGTTTGAATCCGAATCATTTGGGAAATAGGTAATGGGGATCACAGATTTAAGGGGATTTCACGGATTTCACGGATTTTAATCTTTGTAATTCTCTTAAATCCGTGATGGTTAATGGGTAATTAACTGTTAACTGTTAACTGATAACTGTTAACTGATATTAGAGCGATCGGTTAAAATTTCATAGCCGGTTTCGGTGACTAAAACCGTATGTTCAAATTGAGCAGATAGGGCGTTATCGATGGTTACGGCTGTCCATCGGTCGGATAATATTTTAGTAAATCGAGAACCCGCATTCAGAATAGGTTCAATAGCTAAGGTCATTCCCGCTTTCAATTTAACATTAGGTAAAGAATGGGTGCGGGCATTAAAAACCGAGGGTTCTTCGTGAAGATTTCGCCCTACTCCATGACCGGTGAATTCTTCTACAATTTTATAACCATGGGCTTCTGTATAGTCTTGAACTGCCCCCGCAATATCGAGTAAATAAGCTCCCGCTTTGACCTGTTCAATGCCTTTATATAAGGCTTCTTCAGCCACTGTAATTAATTTTTTTGCCTCTGGGGAAACTTCACCCACCCCAATAGTAATACAAGAATCTCCATGAAATTCTTGATAATAAGCTCCGGTATCAACTTTCAAAACATCCCCGGTACGAATCACCTTTCTACGGTTAGGAATACCATGAACAACTTCATTATTAATGGAAGCACAAATAGAGGCCGGAAATCCATGATATCCTTTAAAACTTGGGGTTGCTCCCATGGCTCGAATCCGTTTTTCTGCATAGGCATCTAAATCCGCCGTGGTCATCCCAGGTTCAACCCGTTCTGAAATTTCTTTTAATACCGTAGCCACAATTTTTGCGGCTTGTCGCATAGTTTCTATTTCTTGAGGAGATTTAATATAGATTCCTCGACCACTTTTTTTAACTTGAGGAGAATTAGTGGGAGCCGGTTTAGATAGAAAATCAGCAATAATATTCATCGGGTTTGGAGTTGAGTGTGTTCAGAGGAAATACTTTAATCTAAATGATTTTAAAATATCAAATTTTAGCTCAAAAGTCAAGTTAAAATCAAAGATCAGGCAATGGATAATGGTAAATATAGCAATCCCAAATAGGGCGTAATATTTCAATACTGATATCAAACAGTCAGAATTATTACCCCTATTCCCCATTACCCATTACCCATTTCCTGTTCCCTGTTCCCTGTTCCCTGTTCCCTGTTCCCTTTTAATCAAGAATTTTCAACAAAACTCAAATAGGATTACTATAGCTATGTTTACTATATTTCGTTTGTTTATGTTCATACATTAGTTGATCAGCTTTAGCAATCCATTCTTCCAGGGAACAATTTTCATAAATATCGCAAAGTTGTATACCCATACTAATCGAAAGTTTATAGGCTCGATTAGAGTTTTGATTAAAAAAATCAATATTACTTTGTAACCGATCTTTAAAATGATTAGGATAGGTTTCTTCACCCAAAATAAATATAGTAAATTCATCTCCTCCAAATCTGGCTAAAATATCAGCATCTCGAAAAGTTTGTTTCAGAATTTTAGCTGCATCAACAATTGTTCTGTCTCCTAATTCATGACCGAGGGTATCATTAATTTTTTTCAACCCATCTAAATCAGCAAATATCAGAGAGCAGTTAGTTTGAGTTCGTTGTGCAGTTTTTAATTGTTGTTGAGCGAGTAAAAAAAAGCCCCGGCGGTTATAGAGTCCTGTTAATTCATCGGTTAAAGATAACTGTCTAACTTCGGCTTCGGCTTTCAACCTTTCCTGAATTTCCTGCTCTAACCGTTGATTTTGTTCGATTAATTGTTGGTGTTGTTGTTGAATTAATAATTGATTTTTAACCCGGACTAAAACTTCCTGTTCTTGAAACGGTTTAGTAATATAATCTACCCCACCCAAATCAAAAGCCCGTAATTTATCTTCTATTCTTTCCAAAGCACTAATAAAAATCACCGGAATTTGAGCAGTTGTTTCGGACTCTTTTAATTTTTGACAAATTTCATAGCCGTTCATCTCCGGCATATTAATATCCAGTAAGATCAGATTTGGCGGATCACGATAAATCCCTTGAAGTGCCATTCTACCATTCAAAGACTTGCGAACAATATAACCCTGGGACTGGAGAATTTTAGTAAGCAATCGCAAATTATCGGGCGTATCATCCACAATCAAAATATTAATTTTAGCTGGATTTTTGAGTGGAGTTGTCATGGTTTGTACCCTAAATCTGAGTCAGAATTGCGATCGCCTCAAGCTGAAAATTATCGACAAGAGAATTCATGGTTTCGATCAGAAATTTATGCTCAGGCGGTATTTCGGCAATGAGTTGACAAATCCGATCATCATTCAGATCAAGAGCCGCTTCATGGACTTGATTGATCCAGTCCGGGGACATAATTTTCAAGTCATCTGAAGTTAGGGTTTTAGACACGCTGGGGGGAGTTTCTGCGGCTACAGGTTCCCCATAGCGGTATTCCAAACCCAAATATTGCGCCATTTTCTCAAACAATACTTGCTCTTGGAAAGGCTTGCTCATGTAGTCGTTACAACCCGCGGCCAGGGCTAGAGTCCGATCGCTTTGAGAAGCCTGGGCGGTGAGGGCGATAATAATACTACTTTTACCTTTTTCTCCGGCCCGAATTTGCTTAGTAGCTTCGTATCCATCCAAAATAGGCATCCGAATATCCATCCAAGTCAAATCGGGTTGCCATTCCCGCCATAGCTGTACTGCTTCGAGTCCATTGCTGGCTTCTTTGACCTCCAATCCTAACTGAGTCAATAACCTTACTAACAAGAGACGATTTTCCACTCGATCATCGACCACTAAAATTCGATGATGAGTATGGCCAGGAGCTAAACCCAAAATCATGCGCTCGCCCTGTTCTGGGATGACCTGAATATCATCGCTGAGGGTGACTCTCAGCTTGAAGCTAAAGGTAGTTCCTTCTCCTATTGTACTCCTAACGGAAATGTCTCCCCCCATCAGTTGTAGGATTTTTCGGCTAATGGTCAATCCTAGCCCCGTACCGCTAACCATTTGCTTTCCGGCTTTGGCTTGGATAAAGGCATCAAAGATGTAGTCGAGTTCCTCTGGAGCGATCCCCACCCCCGTATCAATCACCGTAAACTCAATCATAGATTGATGGGGAAGTTCATTTTCTCCCAGCAGATGTCTAACTTGTAAGGTTATTCCTCCTTGATGGGTGAATTTAATGGCATTTCCCAGTAAATTAATTAAAACTTGACGCAGTTTTTGAGGATCGGTTTTAATAAATCGGGGAACATCTGGATTGATATTAAATCTCAGTTCCAGTCCTTGAGAACTGGCTCTTTCTGCTAACATATTGTGCAAAGAATCTAACAGATTAATTAAGTCAAAGTCCGTTTCTTCTAAGGTACAGTGTCCCGATTCAATTTTAGAGAGATCCAAAACATCATTAATTAAACTTAAAAGGTGATCGCCACTGCGTCGAATGGTTTGGAGGTCTTCTTGCAAATTGGCAGTTAGGGCGGGATCATGGGCCATAACCTGGGCAAATCCTAAAATCACATTTAAAGGAGTGCGGAGTTCATGACTCATATTAGCCAGAAAAATACTTTTAGCTAAATTAGCCTGTTCTGCGGCTTCCATAGCCCGTCTGAGGGCGATTTCTTTTTGTTTGCGATCGCTAATATCTCGACAAATACAAAAATGCAAAATCTCCCCATCTAAAATCACCCGACTGTAACTAATTTCCACATCATATTGAGAACCATCTTTGCGTCGATGTTTTGTTTCAAACAGTGGCATAATGCAATCGCTACTAATGATAGCTTGTAATTCTTCTTTTGTCCATTGAGCATCCCAATCTGCCAGATTTAAACTCAAAATTTCTTCTAAGGTATAACCGAGCATCTGAGCAAAACCAGGACTCGCTTGCAGCGCATAACCTTGATGATTCATGACCACAATCCCGTCCATTGAAGTATTAAAAATTGTTTTGGTTCGCAGTAGTTCTTTCTCTAATTGTAATTCAGCTTTTCGGCGTTCGGTTTCCAATTTTGCCCGTTCACTAATATCCTTCATAAAGCAATAATGACCCGATAGTTGATGCTGTTCGTCGTAGGTCGCAATCATGACTAATTGTTTATAAAAAATTGAACCATTTTTACGAATACCAATGGTTTCTACCTCAACTCTACCCTCTTTAACCATCTGACGATAAGCGACAATTAGTTTTTCTAATTCATCGGGATGCACGGTTTTTTGCCAAGGCATTCCTATCATTTCTTCCGGTTGATAGGCCGTAATTTGAGCGTAGGTTTTGTTAACATAAACATAACGACCTTGAACATCTAATTTAGAAATCCCAGAAACGGCATTTTCCATGAAAGCATTCAGTTCTTTGCGCTCGGCTTCGACTTTTTTCTTCTCGGTAATATCTTCTGAAAAACAGAGTAAATATTGAGGCTGATCCTGTTCATCATAAACCGGAATTTTGATTGTATGTAGCCAACGATTTCCCGCATTTAGGCTACTAATTATTTCTTCAGGAATATCTACTGGACTCCCTGTTTGTAAAACTTCCCTATCTTTTTGATCAAAAAATTCCGCCTGTTCTCGAGGGAAAAAGTTATAAACGGTTTTACCGATCGCTGTTTTTGCGGAAATCCCAAATAACTGTTCACTGGTTTGATTCCAAAACTGAAACTCCCCAAATTTTTCCGGCTGAATATTTTTAACAAAAACAGCAACGGGTAAATGATTCAGAAGTGCTTGTAAAAAATTACGAGTTTGTTGAATTTTATCCTCAGCTTCCTTGAGTTGGGTAATATCAACAAACATAATGACTACTTGTTTGAGTTGATGGTTAGAATCAAATTCACAAAAAGCATTGACTAAAACCCAAACCCGAGAAAGGTTAACTCGATTAATTCCTAAAATATAATCTTTAAAAGGCTGTTGAGTCGATAGGACTCGATAGACCGGATATTCTTCAAAGGACATGGGAGTTCCATCTTCTCGAATAAAATGCCATGCGGGATCAATTACGGTTTTTCCCATCATTTGATCCATCGATAGACCTAATAATTCACAGGCGATGGAATTGCAGACTAAAATTTGGGTATCTAACCCATGAATTACAAACCCTATACTTAAATTATTGATCAGTTCTCGATAACTTGATTCACTTTTCTGTAGTGCGACTTCACCTTGTTTTTGTTTAGTGATATCCCGAGCAATCTTTGCCGCCCCAATCACATTTCCTGTTTTATCTTTAATCGGGGAAAGACTCAGGGAAACATCAATCATAGTTCCATCTTTTCTAAGTCGCTTTGTATCGTAGTGTTTGATATGTTCCCCTTGGATAATTCTTTGTAAAATTTCTTTTTCCTCATCGTAATCCTGTTGGGGAATTAGTGTTCGGATCGATTTTCCCAACATTTCCAAGGCGGTATAACCAAAAACTATTTCTGCTCCTGGGTTCCAGCTTGTAATTATCCCTTCTAAATTTTTGCTAATAATTGCATCTTCCGAAGATTCCACAATGGCGGCTAGTTGATTTAAGGCGATTTCCGTTTGTTGGCGTTGATGGATTTCCCGTTGCAATTGATGATTAGTTTTTTGCAATTGACGGATTTGAAACCGACTAATTTTTACTAAATAAATGACTAATACTGATAACCAAACCAAAAATAACCCTCCGGTTAAAACAACAATAGGTAGGGGAGTTTTAGCCTCTTGAATTAAGCTAGAAGTTGGGAAAATAACCACGCGCCAATCAGCCCCATAGGCTTTGACGATCACCGTTGCTTCTAGTCCCGTGGGTGGCGGTAGTTCCGGTTGAGAATAAATTAATTGCGTGCCATCATAAATGGCTAATTTGTAGGTAGGTGAGACTCTCAAAATACTCTCAAATAGGGTTTGAAATTCAAACACTCCGAGAATAAATCCATCAAAACGATTATTGACAAATAAAGGGACAGTGACAAAAAAACCTTCACCTCCTTGAATTAAATTAATCCGGCGACTTAAAATAACTTGATTCAGATCTCGAGCAATTTTTAAAGTAATTTGGCGACGACTTTCTTGATTGAGATCTAGGCTAATGATGTGATGATTATTCTTAGGTACAACCCAACGAACAATCAAGTTAGGGTCAACCCATTCTATGCCTTCATAACCGGAAAAATTATTAATATAACCCTGGGCATCGGCTTCCCAAAACTGTTTGGGTGTACCCCCACTCACCTCCCAACGATGGGCCATTTGTTTCAATGTTAATATGCGAGTGGTTAGTTCTTTGCCCAGTTGTAATTCAATGCCCTCAGCTTCTTTTTCAATTAACTGTTGTAGGTGAAGTTTTTGATTAACTTCTAGACGTTGCCAGAGAAAAAAAATCGCCACGGAAGCCAGCACACCTAATATCAAAGGTAATAGCTGTTTCCACGGTGTTTGGCTGAGAATTTTCATGGGTTTGATGGGGAAAATCTCAAGGATTGATCAGGGTCAAGTCAATGGACGCTTCAATTCCTTTAATTAAACAAGATAAAGGAATTACACCGGAAACAAAGACTAAATAACCTCTGACTGAATTATGACAGAATTCAAAGGTTGTATCAACCATTAAGACATAACGGACTTCGTTTCTACCCAACATTAGAGATTTGACTAAATCCGGTAAAGCTTCAACTTGAAAAACGGGCATGGAAAAGGTAAATTGACATCCCATTAAAGTTCCTAATAGACCAATATAGGAATTTAATAAAATATTACCCGCTTCGGTTAAGACTTCACAGGAGGAAATATTTAAATAAACAATTTGATCCTGACTATTCTTTTGGAGTAAATTCGTTAATTGAACCGCCAGAGAATAGTTTAAAAGGAATAAAGCATCTCCACTAATTGAGCCTTTAAAGATTTGATGAACACTAACAATATCTTCATTAAAATGCTGGGGAAATCCCAGGGTTAATTTACTCAAAGGAGATAGGGAAACCCCCGCAACTGTCATTTTTACATCCGAACCAATCAACTCTGATAGAGCCGTTGCTGTCCTCATGGAGAGAACCATTCTCATAAATTCAGACAACGCCATTTTTTGTTTTTCAGTCAGTAGCATTTCTCTGCCTTTTTCAGTTACAAATCATCGGTCATCAGTTAATTTTCTCTTTCCTCTGGCTATAAAATTTCTAATAGGGTCTTGGCGATATCAGATAAAGGAATTTCGCGATCGCTTAACCCCGATTCCACCACCGACCGAGGCATTCCGTAGACAATACAAGTTTCCTCTGATTCGGTAAAGATCGAACCCCCGGAAGATTTAATCCAGGCTGCACCCTGTTTACCATCGGAACCCATTCCGGTCATCACCACTCCCAAAACCCGATTGCCATAAACCTCGGCCGCCGATTGAAACATCACATCCACCGAGGGACGATGGGGCATATCAAAGGGTTGAGCCGCTAAACGAGCGACCACATTAGCTCCTTGAAGTTTGAAGGTTAAATGACGTCCGGCGGGAGCGATAAAGACCATCCCCGGACTGATCACATCTCCATCGGCGGCTTCTACTACTTTCAACTCAGATAATTGATCCAATCGTTCCGCATACATTTTGGTATAACCAATGGGCATATGTAAAACAATGGCGATGGGAATGGGGTAATTACTCGGTAATTGAGGAATCAAAAATGCTAAGGCTTGGGGGCCTCCGGTAGAAATTCCTATTACAATTAAATCCGTAATACTCTTATGGTTGAGGGGTTCTACCCGGCCCACCGGATGGCTGGGTTTGACGATAGCATGAAGGGGAAGATGATTCAGGGGAACATTAGCCGCGGCTTTAACTTTATCAATTAATTCGTCCGCTAGTTCATACATTTTTTCCGTGGCTAAAGCTGTCGGTTTATGGACAAAATCCACCGCCCCCGCATCTAAAGCTTCTAAGACCATTTCCCCGCCTTCATTGGCAATACTGACTATAATCACCGGAATAGGATGTCGTGCCATTTGTTGATGCAGAAACTCCACCCCATCAATTTTGGGCATTAATAAATCTAAAGTAATCACATCAACTTGATCGGCCATCTGTTCTAGTTTTTCTAGGGCTTCTTCCCCATCGTGGGCCGTGCCCACCACTTCTATAAAGGGACTACGAGACAGCATTTGTTTAATGACTTTACGAACATAAGCTGAGTCATCGACCACTAACACTCGAATAATGTTACTATTCATTTTTTTATTCTCCTGGGTTATAAAATTTAGGTTTTATCCCTGATCTAAATTTAGCATTTTTACTCTATTTTTTGTAGTTCTTTTTTAAAAAATATTATGAAAAAAATTTAGGTTTGGATTCATGTTTCATATAAATAAAAGCCCCATCAATTTCCTCTAAATTAAAATTTGTCTTTAATTTCATTAAGGATTCTGAAGCACTCAAAAATAAATAACTAGGGTTAAACATTCGTTGATAGAAAAAATTCACCGTTTTCAAAATAGAAGATTCGGAAAAATAGATAAAAACATTCCGACAAAAAACAAAGTGAGCTTGGGCTAAATACTGAATGTCTGATTCTACTAACAAATTATTCACCGACCAATGCACTCGATTATGAATCAGAGGAGAGATCTCCCAACCTTCGTTATGGGCGGAAAAATATTTGGCTTTTAAGGATTGGGGAAAACCTCGAAATGAGTATTCTCGATAAACTCCTGATACAGCTTTATTAATCGCCCGGGAAGAAGCATCACTTGCCCAAATTTCAATCGGAATTCGTTCAAACCAACCCGCTTCATTTAAGGCGATCGCAATCGTTAATGGTTCTTCTCCGGTCGAACAAGCGGCACTCCAAATCCTTAACGGTTGACAAGGATAGGAAAGGTTATAAAACCGCTCTAAATATTGCGGTAACAACACCTCAACTAAAACCCTAATTTGATCATACTCCCGCCAAAAATAGGTTTCTTGCACCGTTAAAGCATTAATCATTTCTTGCCATTCTTCATGGGCTGACTGATCATATTTCAGCAGATAATAATAGTCTAAAAACGAGTCTAGCCCCTTTTCTCTAACTCTAATTGATAGCTTATCCGCTAACATTATCTGTTTAGAAGAACCATAATACAATCCCGTCCGTTCATGGATGAGATCCCGTAAAATCACAAAGGTATTATCACTCAAATTTAGAGGTTCTGAAGAAAATTTCATGTGACAGCAGTAATCAGTTATCAGTTAACAGTCATCAGTTAACAGTTATGAGTTATCAGTAATCAGTTTTTAGTTATTAGTTATCAGTAATTAGTTATCAGTAATCAGTTTTTGGTTTTTAGTTTTGAGTTCAGTTATCAATATATGATTTTATTTCTTTCACCGATAACTGTTGACTAATAACTGTTAACTCATAACTGTTAACTCATAACTGATAACTGATAACTGTTAACTGTTAACTGAATTATTGGTGTACGCCTTTTTGAGCGGCTCGACGAACCGCGGCAGAAGCGTCATTTCGCGCCAATATACTCAACTGTTCAGCACAGGAGCGATTACCCAGATAGACCAAGGCATTAACCGCCGATAAACGGACATTTTGATCCGAGTCATTCAAGGCACTGATTAAAATTTCCGAAGCAAAAGGATGTTTCAGACGTTTTAGGACTTCCACCACCGCACAGCGCACTGCTGGATGGATATGGTTTAACCCCTGACTGATCCCCTCAATATAATCTTCCTTGGGGGTAGAATTATCCAAATTTCGACCCGCTAAAGCCAAAATACAAGCCTCCCGACTACTCGGATCGACCGATAACTCCAATAAAGCCGCGATCGCCTCCGGGGTTCCCATCCGCGATAGGGACTCAATTGCCGCCTGAACCACTTTTTCCTCGGGATCAGCCGCCGCCATCCATTGCAAGGCCACTCCCGCTTCCTCTCCGCCCCGTTCTCGAAAGGCATGGAGGGCATCTAAACGCCGTTCAGGATTCGTGGAATTTAAGGCCATTAATAAAGGAGCCACGGCCTCCGTACTATCAATTCGTCCCAAGGCCATCACCGCAGCCCGAGCCACATCCCCATCCCCCACATCAACCCCCACCAAAGAAGTCAATAAAGGAATAGCCCGGTCGCCCCCAATGTAACCTAAAGCCGAAGTTGCCGCCGCCCGCACGGGATAGGCAAAGTCCGTAACCACCAGATGTTGTAACACATCAAACACCGCCGCCAGGGTTTCATCCTCAGAGATCACTAACTCGCTCAAATCCAGACGGCTAACCGAACGAGCCGCTTGATAGCGTACCCAAGAATCCTGATCCTGTAAAGCCGTTAACAGGTGGGGCAGAACCAAAGTCGTGTCCAAATCCCCCAGGGCATGGGCCACCGCCGCCCGCACCGAGGGAACTTCTTCGGTTAAAGCCGTGACCAAAAGGGGCAGAACCCGTTCATCCTCAATGTAGGGTAAATGTTCAATTGCCGCCCGTCGAACTTTCTCCTCCGGGTCATGGATACAGTTAAACAGGGCTTCAATACATTCACTGAAGGCAAAATAGCCAGCAATTTTGACCGCCGACTCGCGAATGATCGGATCTTGATCGGTCAGTAAATGTAGAACTCGGTGGGGTAAAGCCGGATGACCCAGGGAATTCAAGGCAGCAATTGCCCCCAAACGCACCGCCGAATCGGGATTGCCCAATAATCCCAAAAGGGCTTCAAAGGCTCGTCCGTCCCCAATTTGGGCCAAAGCGGCCGTCGTCACCATGACTAATTCCCCATCCTCCCCGAGTAAATGGGTGAGAGCCTCAACCGCTCGATTACTGCCAATCCTACCCAGGACAGTAACCACCGCTTTCCGGGTTTCTAAATCCGGGGCATCTAATTGGGTAATTAATAAAGGGGTAATGTCACTGCCAAATTTAACTAAGGCCTCAACAATCGGTTCTCGCAATTGGGGATTACCCAACAGTTCCGTCAGGGCAGCCGCCACATTTTTCCCATCTAACCATCCCAGAATCAGGGCTAGGGACTGTAATTCTTCAGAATTTGCGGTTTTAATGGCATCGAGCAAGTTCTGAGATCCGGTATCGGTCACTGCCCGCCGGGTGAGATCGGCAATAAATTCTCCTTCCCCAAATTCCTTTTGATAGCGGTGATAAATTTTAGCTAGGGCGATCGCTAACCCCCCCACCGAACAAGGGAATTGATTGTTATTCGGTTGATTCAGAAACTGAGCCATCGGGGTAACAACATCGGCATCTCCCAAGACTCCCAAGACCTCGGCGACTTGATTTCCCAGGAGTTCATCATTCAACAGGTCAACAATTCGAGCGCCAATGGTGGTATCTCCAATTTTCATGAGGGCTTCCAAGGCCGGGAAAGCCAAAAAGAAATCCCCAGACTGAGTAATTTCTACTAATTTATCCACCGCTTCGCTGGCCCGCAGATGTCCCAGGGATTCAATCGTGTGATAGCGAACATTGACATTTGGATCATCAAGTAATGGAATTAAAGCCGGAATAGCCCTAGGGTCGTGGCGTTCTCCCAAGGCTAAGGCGGTATAAATCCTTAAATCCGGGTCAGGGTCATTTAAACAGACCACCAAAGAAGGAATCGGATCAATTTGGCTCAGGGCCAACACCTGAAGCACACTATTAAGAATATCGGGATTGCGGTGTTGTTCTCGGAGCAAGCGTAACAAATCCTGGGTCAAGTTCGGATCATCCTGCATAGCCAAGCTATCAACGGCTTCCCGACGTACTCGCCAATTCAGAGTTTTTTGAATTAATGGCATTAAACGTCCTGCGATAGAAAGATCTCCAATTTGCATGAGGGCATCTAAAGCGGGAAACGCCAGGAAAAAGTCTTGGGATTGAGCAATTTCCAGTAGGGGGTCAATGGCGTCTCTGGCTTTTAAACGTCCTAATGCTTCAACGGCATGATAACGGACATTGGAATCCGGATCAGCGAGGGCTAAAATTAGGTTGGGAATGGCTCGGGGGTCGTCCCGTTGTCCGAGGGCTTGGGCGGCATAAATTCTCAGTTCGGGGTCGGAGTCCTGCAAACACTCAATTAAAGCGGGGATTAAATCCACCCGACTCAGGGCTAAAACCTGAATCACACTATTCACAATTGTGGCATTGCGGTGTTCTTGACGCAAAAGCCGTAACAATTCTGTTGTAATTTCTGGGTTATAACTGGCGGTTAATTGCTGTACCCACTCCTGTCTGATCTGCCAATTACTTTCTTGGAGAGCATTCATAAAATCGGTAGTATGGTCGGAGCGACCTTGACTCAGGTTCTCGGACACCGAAAATAGTAGATTCTGATGCTGTTCGTTGGTTAACTCTAAAGAGGAGGAGTCTAGGCTGGTTGAACTTGCCTGTCTTTGAGAATTTTGGCTGAGATCGGCCTCTCGTTCTCGACGAACCGTGACATCTTCGAGGGTGACAATGGTTCCGACAATCACATTTTTTTCCCGTAGCGGGGTAATAGTAACCCGCTGCTGCATATATTGAAAGTGCTTAGATGAGATCAAGGGGGGACAGGGAATCAGGTATTGATGGAAGCCGGGGGCCATGGTTTCCACTACTCCTTCGGTAATTACCCGTTGAAATCGTTCTAATAACCCCCGTTGTTCTAAATTGGGAATCAGATCGGTAATTCGGTGACCACAACTAATTTCTGCCCCAATTCCCGTCAGTTCCATTAATCGGGAATCCCAGGAACGAATGGTTAAATTTATATCGGTTGTAAAAATACCAATGGTCATATTTTTTTTGCAGGGGTATCTTAGCTAGTAGTGAGGTATTTATGCCTCAATCTGGTAGTGAGGTATTTATGCCTCAATCTGGTAGTGAGGTGTTTACGCCTCAATCTCTCCTCGTCTAATATATTAAAAGAAAGCCCTGAAGGGCTTACTACGTGGAAGTTAGGGTTTGGGTGCGGTCTAGGAGAGCTTGTACAGCAGCCATAATCGTTTTGGCACTTTGTAGATGGCGTTTGCTGAGATTGCCCATACTTTCCATACTCTGTAATACCTGATTGGAAAGATTGGAATGTTCAAGATTTGAACTCCGAATTGAATTAATTTTCTGAGTAATACTTTGAATAGCCCCGGTCATTTGTTGGATCGCTTTTGCCTGTTCCCTCATCGATATTGCTACTTGTTCGGACTGGATGCGCATATTATCAACCGAAGTGGTCACTTGAGAGGCAATGGTTGCCTGTTCGGTCATATCTTTGGTGACGTTATTAATCAGGGTAGCCAGTCGTTCTGCCTCTTTGGAGATTTGATCGCCGGCTATGGACTGTTCTCGAATCGCTCGGGAAGTGGTCATCACTCCCCGTCGCATGGACTCCACCGCCTGCATGATTTGAGAAGCCCCCTTATTTTGCTCAAAGGTAGCTTTACGCACCTGTCCAGCTAAATTAGTAGTATTTTGAGTCGCCTTAATCACCTCCCGGGCAGCCCGAGCCTGTTCATTCATGGCCTGGGTGACTTGTTTCGCAATTTGCTGCATTTGTCGTGTGGAAACCACGATCCCCTGGGTGGTTTTGGATTGTTCGATGGTGGCTTTTGCCACTTCTCGGGCTTGGTTAGCAGTGGTATTAATCGAATTAACAACGGTTTGACCCGCAATCATTTGTTCCTCAGAAGCCACCGCAATTTGACTCACTAATTGGGTGGTTTTTTCAATCCCCGATAGGATTTTTTTGAGTCCCCCCAATCCTTCTTCGGCTAAACCTCCACTATCTTCGGCAACTCGCAGGCCTTCATTCGAGGTATTCACGGCATCTTGAGCCACCAGTTGCAGGGCTTTGATAATCGCGGCAATATCCGATGTTGCTTGGGCAGCGCGATCGGCTAAATTTCGGATTTCTTCGGCCACTACGGCAAACCCGCGACCCGCATCTCCCGCCCGAGCCGCTTCAATTGAAGCATTTAGGGAGAGTAGATTCGTGCGTTCTGAGATTAAATTAATTGTATCGACAATACTACTAATTTCGTTGGTACGTTTGCCCATATCCCGAATTACATCGGAGGATTTGACCATGGACTCCCGTACCCGACCTAATCCTTGAATGGCTTTTTCCACGGTTTTACCCCCCACTTCGGCATCCTGCATGACTTTGCGGGTAATTTCATCGGCCTGTTGGGTGAGGGTGCTAATGGAACGAATGGAGCGATCCAACTGTTCGGCGGAGATGGCCGCATTGGTGGCGGCTTCGGTAATTCGTTCGGCATTTTGGGCTACGCCCACCACGGACTGGGCCATTTCTTCCATAGAAGTTGAGACTTCTTCTACGGTGGCGGCTAAATTTTCGGTGGTGGCGGTGACTTCTTCGATGGAAGCGGCCATTTCGTTAATGGAAGCCGTGGTTTGTTCGGAGGCGGAGGTTAGGTCATCGGCATTTTGGGCCACTCCCCCAATGGAACTGGTCATTTCTTCAATGGAGGCGGCGGTTTGGTTGACGGCGGTGGCTAAACTTTCGGTATCCGTGCTAACACTTTTAATTGAGGCTGCCATTTCTACCATCGATGCCGTGACTTGGGAGGATGAAGTGGCCATTTCTTGGGCACTGTCGGCTACATTATGGGTAGAAATGCTACTTTGTTGGACTGAAGTGGCCGTTTGTCTGACCACCGTTGCCAGTTCGTTACTACTGGCGGTTACTTGTTCAATCGATGCAGCCATTTCGTTCATCGAGGAAACTAATTCTTCCCCAGAAGTCTCAACGGATTGGGTCTGGGTAGCGGTTTGTTTTAATTGGGTGGCTAGGGTTTGAACTCCGGTATAATCCTCCTCTAACAAGCGATTTTGGGCTTCCATTCCTGAGAATAGATGTTCGGTATTTCCTAGAATATCTTGGGTTTTAAGGATGATTTCAGTGATGGTATCCGGGCTCGGTTTGATGATCGGATCGGGAGCAATATTTTTGGGCATTTTTGATAGGTTCTTGTCGTCTTTTTGTTGTTTATTATTAACTTTAGCCATGATTTTTTCTCCTTGTTGACATTTTTTAGTGTTTTTTTTAATGCTTAATTTTAAAGTCTTCCGCTACAGATTCCTCCAAGATTAGTAACTCGTCCACATTCAGGATCAATACTACTCGCTTTTCCAAGGTAGCAATTCCCGCTAAATATCGACCGCTTAAATGGGACATTCCCTCGGGCGGGGGTTGAATTATATCTTCTGACAGGGCTAAAAATTCCCTAGCGGTATCCACAATTAGCCCGACGGTACGATGATTGGTTTGAATCACAATTAAACGAGTGCGCAGATTATATGCGACTTTTTCTAGTCCAAATCGGACTCGTAAATTAATCGCCGGAATCACTTGTCCCCGGGAAAATACCACCCCCTCCACAAAGGGTAAAGTATTGGGAACTGGGGTGATTTGTTCAATCATTTCCATTTGCTGCACAACTTGAGAGGAAATTCCATAGGTTGTGTCTGCCAGTTCAAATAAAATATAGGTTTGAGTGGAAGTCGTAATATCTGACATTTGACCGTTCACAATGGGGATGTTAATGGTTAATGGTTAATGGTTATTGGTTAGAATCAGCGATCGCGATCGGGTTAAACCAAAGGTGGAACATCGGACGACGGCCGCCACATCTAAAATTAAAACGACGCGCCGATCTCCCAATTCCGTTGCTCCGGCTATTCCCATAACTTGCACCAGGGGATCGGTTAAGGGGTTAACCACAATTTCCCGCAGTCCCGTTACCTTATCCACCACCAAGGCAACCGAGTCTTCTCGGCTCCCTACGACGACGACTTGGTAGGTAGGGGAGGTAGGGTGGGCAGGGGGAGCAGGGGGAGCAGGGGAGGCAGGGGGAGCAGGGGAGGTAGGGGGGGCAGGGGGAGCAGGGGGAGCAGGGGAGGTAGGGGGGGCGGGGGAGGCAGGGGGAGCAGGGGAGGCAGGGGGGGTAGGGGAGGGGGAGGGGGTAGGGATGGCGAAAATTTTGGCGAGTCTAATTAGGGGTAAGACGGTGTTGCGATAACTGACAATTTCGTTATGCTCAAAGGCAATAATTTGTGATCTCGAAACTGACCGCACCTCCTTGACAGTGGTTTGAGGAATGGCAAAGGTCTGTTCCCCAACGGTAATGATCAGGGCATCTGTAATGGATAAGGTTAGGGGAAGTTGAATTGTAAATTTTGTCCCTTGGCCTTTGTGAGTCTCCAAACTCAGGGAACCCCCTAACTCCTGAACTGTATTTTTGACAATTGCCATTCCCACCCCCCGTCCTGAGATTAAATCCGCTTCAGTTTTGGTTGAAAATCCGGGGGAACACAGAATGTCTAATAATGCCATCATATTATAGGGTTCGGGCTTTCCGGTTTCCCATGTTTGATCATTGATATGGCTTTCGATCCCGGCTCGCTCCATAACGGTTTCAATATCGACGCCGCGACCATCATCTTCAATTTCAATAATTACGGTTTCTCCAGCCGTGATGGCCTTGAGTGTGAGGGTTCCTTGGGGGTTTTTTCCAGCAGCAGAACGTTCGGCGGGGGATTCTATCCCATGACTAACGGCATTTCTCACTAAATGTAACAGGGGATCGAGCATTCGCTCCACCACAAATTTATCAATTTCGGTTTCCTGTCCACTAATCCCTAGGGTGACTTGTTTTTCACTGGTACGCACTAAATCCCGAACCACAAATTGCATCCGGGCAAAAATCTCGCCAATGGGAACTAAACGCACTTGCATCACCCCCTGACGCAAATCTCGCAACTGTCGTTCGAGCATCAGGTTGATTTCCTGTAAGGCCCGGGTTTGAGGGGCTTTCAGATAGGTAGCGATCGATTTTAGATAATCTTCTAAACGACCGCGACTAATGACTAAATCTCCGACCATGCGCATCAAATCATCCAGTTTGGGTAACTCGACACGCACGACGTTGGAGGATGGG
>DATNRE010000427.1:0-4776 GCA_036703685.1 Candidatus Obscuribacterales bacterium | reverse complement strand
GAGACTTCTAGGGGGACGGCGCGCTCATTAGTGTCAACGACCGCCGAAAACCTCTGATTATAGCCGAGATTAGATCCCCCTAAATCCCCCTTAAAAAGGGGACTTGGATCTCCTGTTCCCCCTTTGTTAAGGGGGGTTAGGGGGGATCATCGCTATTCCATAGTTTACTTGAGAAATACCAATGCAAAATCAAGACCCCGAATTATCGGAAAAAATCCGTCAACAGTTTGACTCAGCACCCTATCCTAGAATTCCCTTAGAAGACAATCCGAAAAATAACTATGAATTGCTATTTATCCATAATTTGGTCACTTCCTATTATTTAAAATATCAGAAAGTGATTAATACAGAAGGCAAAGTTATTTTAGATGCCGGATGTGGAACCGGATATAAGTCCTTAGTCTTAGCCGAAGCCAATCCTGGGGCTAAAATTGTGGGGATTGATATTTCTGAACAATCGATTGAACTGGCTCGTCAGCGTTTAAAGTTTTATGGGTTTGATAATGCTGAATTTCATGTGTTGGCGATAGAAGATTTACCTCAACTTGGTTATCAGTTTGATTATATTAATGCGGATGAAGTGCTTTATTTATTGCCTGATATTGTAAGGGCATTAAAGGCGATGAAGTCGGTTTTAAAACCGGCAGGTATGATTAGAACTAATCTCCACAGTTTATACAGACGTTTTAATTTATTGAAAGCGCAGTCCCTGTTTAAACTGATGGGATTAATGGAAGGAACCCCTGGGGAAATGGAAATCACAATAGCCCGGGAAACAATTCAATCTTTAAAAAATCAAGTGCTATTTAAATCACAATCTTGGGAAAAAGGCTTACAAGATAATGATGAATGGGTTTTAATGAATTACTTTTTGCAAGGTGATAAAGGGTTTACAATTCCCCAAGTCTTTGAAATGTTAAAAAGGGCAGAGTTAGAGATGATCAACATGGTCAATTGGCGACAGTGGGAACCCTTAAATTTATTTGAAGATCCAGAAAATTTACCTGCATTTTTAGCCCTTAGTTTGCCTGAATTGTCCATGGAAGATCGCTTACATTTCTATGAATTGTTACATCCAGTTCATCGATTATTAGATTTTTGGTGTGGTCATCCCCTAGAGACAACGGTTGTAGATATTTCCGACTGGACGCAAACGGACTGGGAAACCGCAATGGTTTCTTTACATCCCCAGTTAAAAACTGACCAAGCCAAGCAAGACCTAATGGAATGTATTCGCAGTTATCGACCCTATGAAATTAGCCATTATGTGAAGTTAACCACTCTTGTCTCCCTGCACATTGAGAGTCGTCGGGCTGGCTGTTTGCTGCCGTTGTGGGACGGAAAACAATCGATGATCTCTTTAGTAGAGCGATGGAAACAGATCCAACCTGTAGACCCTGTTACCTTAGAATTAATTAATGATCAGAGGGCTTTTGAGCAAGTAAAAGAATTACTCAGTGATCTGGAACCGTTTTTGTATATTCTGTTAGAGCGATCGCTTTAAAATGAATTAAAAAAATCTCCGATCTCGACTACTATAATTAACAGAAAAAACTATCATGGAAAATCACGATCCTGAATTATTAAAAAAAATTCGTCAACAGTTTGATTCAGCACCTTATCCGAGAATCCCCTTAGAACAATCACCGAAAACTGATTATGAATTGCTGTTTATTCATAATTTAGTCACGCCTTATTATCTCAAATATAAAACAGTTATTAACACAGAAGGAAAAGTTATTTTAGATGCTGGGTGTGGAACGGGATATAAGTCCTTAGTCTTAGCCGAAGCCAATCCTGGGGCTAAGATTGTTGGCATTGATATTTCTGAACAATCGATAGAACTGGCTCGTCAACGGTTAGAATATCATGGCTTTGATAATACAGAATTTCATGTGTTGCCCATAGAAAACTTACCTCAACTCGGTTATCAGTTTGATTACATTAATCATGATGAATCTCTCTATTTATTCCCTGATATTACAGTCCCTCTGAAGGCAATGAAATCAGTATTGAAGCCAGAGGGAATGATTAGAACAAATCTTCATAGTGCATTTCAGCGAGTTAATTACTTTCGGGCACAATCCCTATTTAGCAGAATTGGATTAATGGATGGAAACCCGACGGAGTTAGAAATTAACTTCATCGGTGAACTAATGGAATCTTTTAAAAATCAAGTTTTATTAAAGTCCCAAACCTATAAGCCTGAAAAAATAAATGAAAAAGAATGGGTGTTAATGAACTATTTATTTCAGGGAGACAAAGGTTATACGATTCCTGATTTATTTTCAGCGCTCAGAACGGTTGATTTAGAGTTTATTAGTATGGTTTCTTGGCGACAGTGGGAACCCTTAGATTTATTTGAAGACCCAGAAAATTTACCTGCCTTTCTAGCCCTCAGCTTGCCCGAATTGTCTATCGAAGAACGCTTACATCTCTATGAATTGTTACATCCAATTCATCGGTTATTGGATTTTTGGTGCGGTCATCCTAATGATAATATGTCCGGTGTTCCGGTTTCAGATTGGGAGGATAGGGACTGGCAAACCGCAAGAGTTTATTTGCACCCTCAACTGAGAACTATTCAAGCCCAGGAAGACCTGATTCAATGTATTAATACCAATCAACCTTATGAAATTAGCCAGTATGTCAAGTTGCCTACATTGGTTAACATCCATCTCGAGAGTAGTCGCGCCGCTTGTTTGCTGCCGTTGTGGGAGGGTGAACAGTCTGTCATGTCTTTGGTGGAAGGATGGAAACAGATCCAACCTGTAGATTCTGTAACACTTGAATTGATTAGTGATCAGATGGCTTTTGAGCAAGTGAAAGAACTGCTTAGTGATCTGGAACCGTTTTTGTATATCCTGTTAGAGCGATCGCTTTAAAATGGATGTAAAAAAATAGTTCCTAGTTGAATTTAATGATAAAATTGATAATGACTTTGTTGGCTTTTAATTAAGAAAAAAACATATTTTTACAGAAAAATATTATGGAAAATCAAAATCCTGAATTATTAAAAAAAATTCGTCAGCAGTTTGATTCAGCGCCTTATCCGAGAATTCCTTTAGATAAATCCCCTAAAAATGAATATGAATTACTCTTTATTCATAATTTAGTCACCCCTTATTATTTGAAATATAAAAAATTAATTAATACAGAAGGTAAACTAATTTTAGATGCTGGGTGTGGAAGCGGATATAAGTCCTTAGTCTTAGCCGAAGCCAATCCTGGGGCTAAAATTGTTGGGATTGATATTTCTGAACAATCGGTAGAACTAGCCCGACAGCGTTTAAAGTTTCATGGGTTTGAGAATGCTGAATTTTATGTATTGTCAATAGAAGACTTACCTCAACTGGGTTATCAGTTTGATTATGTTAATGCGGATGAAGTTCTTTATCTGTGCCCGAATTTATTCAATTCGATGCAAGCGATAAAACAGGTTTTAAAACCACAGGGCATTATTAGAGCCAATCTACATAGTTTACATCAAAGAGCAAATTATTTTCGGGCGCAATCGTTATTTAAGATGATGGGAGTGATGGATGAATCTTCTCAAGAACTTCAGGCAGAGGTAGCCAGAGATACTATAAATTCTATCAAAAATGAAGTTTTACTAAAAGCTCAAACTTGGAATACGCCAGGTTATAAAAATGAAGAATGGTTGCTTGCTAATTACTTATTACAAGGGGATAAAGGCTATACAATACCAGAGGTTTTTGCTGTTTTGAAAGCAACTGATTTACAGTTTCTGAGTATGGTGAAATGGCAACAATGGGAACTACTGGATTTATTCAATGAGCCTGATCACTTACCTGGCTTTCTAGCCTTAAGTTTATCAGAAGCATCTGTGGAGGAGCAGTTACATTTGTTTGAGTTGATTCATCCTGTCCATCGATTATTGGATTTTTGGTGTGGTCATTCTGAGCAGGAGTGTATTGTCCCGGTTGGTGAATGGACTGAAGCCAACTGGCAAACCGCACAAGTTCATTTACATCCCCAACTGAGAACCGATCAAGCTAAAGCAGACTTAATTGAATCTATCAAAACCCATAGACCCTATGAAATTAGCCAATATGTGAAGTTACCCACTCCCATACCTATTACTCTTGAGAGTAGTCGCGCAGCCTGCTTGCTGCCCTTGTGGAGTGGAGGACAGACGGTACTGTTCCTGGCAGAACGTTGGCAACAAATCTATTCTGTAGATTCAGTTACCCTAGAACCTATTACTGGCCAGAGGGCATTACAGCAGGTCAAAGAACTCCTCATCCTTCTAAATGCCTTTCTTTATGTGCTTTTGGAGCGTTCAGGATCAAATTGAAAAAATTTTTTGTTGGGGTGATATGAACTTTCGATTAGGTGGGTAAGTTAGAACTACCAGATAAAAAGTTAAACATCCCCCCAAACGGAGAAAAGACCATGAAGACTGAATTTAAAGCTAAATTCCTGCAATACGTTTCTAATAGAAAAAAAGAAGAAGGTTTCACCTTAATTGAACTGTTAGTTGTTATCATCATCATCGGTATTTTGGCTGCGATCGCCCTGCCTTCCTTCCTCAGCCAAGCTAACAAAGCCAAACAATCCGAAGGAAAACAATATATTTCTTCTATTAACAAAGGTCAACAAGCCTTCTTTGTGGAAAACAATGGTTTTGGATCTGATGTCACCCAATTAGGAATTGGCCTCAAAACACAAACCTCTAACTATATTTATACACTCAGTGCTACCACAACCAGTAACGTCGGTAGTCTGGCTGCACCTCTTAACACTTCAGCTTTG
>DATNRE010000426.1:0-6993 GCA_036703685.1 Candidatus Obscuribacterales bacterium | reverse complement strand
TGTCGAAAGTTGCAGAGTTGAATTGAAATTAATCTCATTTCACCACATCCTTAATAATTTTGAGAATATCATCATTAATATTCCGGGGATTTTTCATATATAGTTTATCTCGTTCCGCTTGTAATACCCGTTCAATAATTTCTCTTACTTCCGGGGAAGCATTGATAATCGGATCTTGAGCTTCTTTAGGATTAATGTTATCTCCATAGGTGGATTTTTTCTCTGAGAAAACATTAGCAATGGTGCTAATAATACTTTCAGAATATTTAAACATTTTAATTGTGCTTTTAAAATAGCAATTATGATCATTTTAATCTAAAATTGACAAAAGAATGCGACAAAGCTGACTTTTAAACCCTAAGAGTTGATTAGTCTTAACAAAAATTTATCTTTGCTTGTTGTCATATAAAATACCGAGCTTGTCACCTAATGACTGTTAGGCCTGGGAAATGTGTTGACAATGTGTATACAAAGCTGTTAGTCTGGAATCAAGCAACAAATCAGCAATTTAGTTTAGCTCTCACAGAGGTATCATTTATGTGTGGGTCAGAATCTCAAGAGTCAGTCAGTCCAACCCGCGAGGTAACGATCAATATCCGAGCCAAGCAGAGTCAACGGGATTTTATCGATCAAGCGGCTAAAATACAAGGGAAAAGCCGATCAGAGTTCATGCTTCAAACAGCTTACGAAAAAGCCCAAGATGTGATTTTAAGTCACTGTTTTTTTGGGCTAGATGAGGATAAATTTCAGAAATTCGTGGCACTGTTAGATGCACCACCTATGCAAAATAAGAAATTACAGACATTGTTAACTACCAAATCGCCGTGGGATTAGATCGAGATCGAGACAAACTCAGCCCTCCTGAAAAACTAAATCCGTCACATCAAATTGACAACTTTGATTCGGGTAACAGTCAGTTAGATGACTGGCTCAAGCGTCGTGCTTGGAAAAATGAGTTAGAAGGGGCTTCCCGCACTTATGTTCTTTGTGTGGATGAAGTCGTCGTTGCCTACTACTGTCTTGCCAACGGCGCAGTAGCTCAAACTATTGCCCCAGGACGAGTTCGGCGTAATATGCCCGATCCAATTCCGGTTATGGTGATCGGAAGATTGGCCGTTGATCGGCAGTGGCAAAACCAAGGTATCGGGCGTGCTATGCTACGAGATGCGATTCTTCGCACGCTACAAGCCGCTGAAATTGCCGGAATCCGAGCAATTCTCGTCCATGCTATCTCGGAAGATGCAAAGCTCTTTTATCAGAAGTATGGGTTTACCGCCTCAGAGATCGATCCGATGATATTGATGGTAAAAGTTAGTGATGCTATTATTTCACTTAAGTTAGGGTGAAAGCCAGGGTTTGCTATAAATCTAATAACCCATATCGTTTTTGTAACTGGAGTAATTTTAATCTCGCTTCCCCAGCATTATCAGCTAAATTGGCAAATTCTAAAAACCGTTTTAACTCTTTTCTTAACAAATTCCGTTCGACTTCTAAGGTATTTCGATCTAAATCTGGCGGTAATACAATCATATCAAATAAAGTTGCCCTTTCTTTCCCTGGATGGGGTCTTAAAATTCTTCCCCGTCGCTGAATAAATTGTCGAGGATTACAACTACTCGCTAATATCACTGCATTTTGAATCGCTGGAATATCAACACCTTCATCTAAACACCGAATAGCAACTAACCCTTGTAATTCTCCCTGTTCAAATTGTTGGCGTAATTTTTCCCGTTCAATTAAAGGCGTTTCGGCGGTATAAGTATTCACCCGATAACCCAATTCTGACCCCAATAATTCCACCGTTGCCTCTAATTGTCGGGGGGAATAATCCTCTAGGGTTTCTACACTGCCATCCCCACAATAAAATAACGTATGGGTTGTCTGTAACCGGGTTTTCATTAACTGGCGTAACGCATCTAACTTATTACTGGCGGAGGCAATTAACCGAGATCTTTGGATGAGTAAAGCGGTGATAGTTTCGTTCTGTTCCCAGTCTTTATCCTCCATCAATGCCCACCCGATACGAGTCGTTAATCGATGATAAGCACGACTTTCAGCTTCGGTTAATTCCACTAAAATTGGATAATATAAATACCGGACTAATGCTCCTTGACTAATCGCTTCTGCTAAGGTTAATTCCGGTTGTAAAACGGGCCCAAAATAGTCTAAAATAGCATCAGTTCCACTCTCATCAAAATGTCGTTCCGGCGTGGCAGAAAGGGCTAATCTTAAGCCAATATTTCGGGGTAAACTTTCTTCTAATCTGGGACTTCCTAAATTATGGGCTTCATCCCCAATAATCAAGGTTTTTTCAGGAAAATAACGGATTTGAGATTGCAACCCTTCAGAAATTAAGGTAGAATTAGTAGTAATAACCGTTAAAAAAGACTGAATTTCGGCTCTTAATTGATATAATTCCGTTGACAATTTTCTTTGCCAATGGTGTACACTTTCAAAAGCTAAAATCGGTTGTAATCCAAATTTTTGAGCCTCCTTTTCCCATTGAATGACTAAATGGCGATAGGGACAAATAATAATAACTGCTTGTAATCCAATTTGATGGTAAAGTTGGGTGGCGATCGCTAAAGCCGTAATGGTTTTACCGCTTCCAGTTGCCATTTTTAACGTTCCCCGCCCTCGATTTGCAAACCAGTTATTTACCGCTTGCTGTTGATAGGTTCGTAGATGCAAAGATGGGGGAATTTGAGGAATACAGTTATCAGTCATCAGTTAACAGTTAACAGTTATCAGGGGGCTAGACGTACCAACCGCGTCTGTCAATTTATTAACTATAGCAAGTCTAAATCAGTTGCACAAAAGCATCATACAGTTAAAATTCCAAATCGGGATGATAGGATTTGAACCTACGACCCCCTCGTCCCGAACGCTACTTATTAATGGCGACTGACGCAGAATCAATGTTTCTAGCTTTTGTGCGTACATTGTCCCACCAAAACCCGCGTACAACTCGCGTACATCCCTAGCAGGTTTGTATTATGTCTCAACAGCCGGGTAAATATTCAATTGCGGTAGAGCGAGTAGGTAAAGTTTCTGTAGCAGTAAGAGGGAATAGCTATAGGTTGCGCTGGAAGTATCAAGGCAAGGATGTTGCCTTAACTATTGGTGAAGTCAACCCCAATACCCTGAAAGTTGCCAAGTCTAAGGCATCCCAGATTGATTTAGACCTCTTAACAGGTAGTTATGATGAAACCCTAGCTAAATACGATAGTAAAAAATCTTTAAAACTTGCTCAAGAGGTTTCTACGTCCGATGAGACGTTGTTAACTCTATGGGATAGCTACAGAAATGTCTCTAAGAAAACAGTTGCAGAAACTACCCAGAAGGACGGATGGAGTCAGGTTGATAGGTGTTTCTCTAAAATTAAAGACCCTAAGTTATTTGAATTAAAGAGCGCTCCCGATCTACTGGCAGAATTGCTAAATCACTACTCATCAGCAACCGTTAGTAGGGTGTTGGATGATATAAATGCAGCGTGTAACCTTGCGGTTGATATGGAAAAAATAGAAAAAAACCCATATCGCAAATTAAAACGGTTTTTACCAGATGTTGCAAGCAAGGGGGGTGAAACGGAGAGAACAAGGCAATCATTTAATAATAATGACTTACTAGCAATCCTTAACGCATTTAAATCAAATCAATTTCAAAACATTAACTCCCCTTACCCGCACAGTTATTACTACCCTTTTGTCCAATTCTGCATTTTAACGGGTTGCCGTCCCGGTGAAGCTATAGCCATAACTTGGGATGATATCAAGCACAGGGATGAGCGAGTCTGGGTAAGTTTTAACAAATCATATTCAAGCGGTATCTTAAAATGCACCAAAACAGGAGAATTACGGTTATTCCCCGTTAACAATGAATTGTTAAAAACAATAGAATCATTCCCTAGGATTCAAAACGAGAATAATCTAATATTCCCATCCGTCAGGGGGGGATATATTGACCAAAAGTTATTCTTGCGACGCTACTGGAGACCTATTGTTTTAAAACTTGCTACTGCGGGTGTAGCGGGTGAGTGTGGAGCCATAGAACGATATTTACCTCCCTATAACCTCCGACACTCCTACATAACCCATTTAATCCGGTTAGGGGTTGATGTAGCAACCGTAGGGCGTATCTGTGGCACTTCCCCTGAAATGATTGTCAGTCATTACCTATCACCCAATAACGACTACATCCCACCAAGCCTAGGGATAACCTTATCACTGTAACACCGTTATATAGGGGGAGTGAACCCCCTATATTATTAATAACCTTGGTGGGGTTCTATCTCAAACTCGTAGACATTATTTATTGCCCCTACGATCCAGTCATTATCCCAACTAACCTTATAGATACCTCCCATATCTCCCCTTCTGGGTTCCTCTATATTGACAACCGTCCCATAGCGTTTATACCCATCAACAGTTTTCTGGGTAACTTCTATCACCTTGTCACCAACCTTAAACCCTTCTGGCTTTGGCGGCGGTACGGGTTCTGATTTTATATTTTCTGAAGTTTGACAATTTTGCTGTGTAGGCCGTGTAAGCTGTGTATCTCCCTCTGTGTCAGGGTTTGAGTTTACACAGCTATCTACACAGCTAGGGGGGGCCGTGTAAGGAGGTTGTGTATCGGGTTGTGTATCGGGAACCGTTACAACCGGACGCTTATAACCCCGTTTACGTTTCCCGTCATCATCCTTAATCCCTTCTGTCTTAACCCATTTCAGCTTAGACATAACATCAACTATCTCACTCTGAGCGCGCTTAACTTGACTCAGATTATCCTTACTAATTCCCATCAGGTTTAATAGTTCATCCGTGGTAACAGTTGCTTTACCTTCTAGGAAGTTTTCAATGTCATCTAACCAGGGGGAGATTGCTGAAAACGATTCATTATTAGTAGTAGATTGTTTTTGTTCGGCACTATTCAGATACCAAGTTTCACCGTTCTTGTAGGCTTGTACCGCGGCTCCCCATATCGCGTCGCGCTCTTGTTTTAATAGGTCAATAGGGATCTTTTTAGCTACGGATATAAACCAGAAGCGGCGATCACCCGTGGGGTCGCGGAGTACGTCTAATTTGTTCGTTGTACCTACGATAGTCCCCGTCCTAGGCATTGACTTAGTTCTAGCCCCATAAGGGAGTCTAATTTTATCCGTTGCTGAAGATAGAAACGCTTTAACTTTACTGATATCTGATTTACTAAAAATATTCTCTAATTCTGCCCATTCAGTTATCAATGATTGCTGCATTTTAACAACTTGATCCTTATCACTCACACTTCCCATGTCATCACAGAACCATTCATCTCCTGCTAATACACGAAAAAAAGTAGACTTCCCTGTCCCTTGTTCTCCCTGCAAAATTAACGCGGTATCTACCTTACACCCGGGATTCATAACCCTTGCTACAGTAGCTATTAGCCATTTTTTAACAAACACTTGATATAGCGGGTTATTACTCCCAAAATACCGTACAGCTAACCCACCTAAGATAGATGTATCAGAGTATTTTTCATTACATTGGTTGAAATATTCTCTGACAGGGTGATAACTATTATCCTCTGCAATTTGAACAACGATAGATTTTAAGTCTTCTTTGTTACACTTTAAATCCAGCTTAAATGAAAGAGCTAACTTTAGTTTAAACTCATCAAACCCTATAGGCTTACCATCAAATTCAATCTCTTTGGTTAACTCATTAAATCGGATTCTATCCCCGATAACCATTCTGGCTTTGGTAAACTTTGTCTCAAGTTCGGTGATACCGGATGGTAAATCATCCGCATTAATCCCCCTATCTTTAAACTCCCGATCAACCTTTTCTAACCATTCTGTAAACGGTTTAATCCGTGATAGGACTTCATTCTGAAACTGAGGGAACCCGTTATTAAGGATGTAATCGTCTACACCCTTGTCTTTTTCACTTGTCATAGTCCAACTAGCTACATGAACAGGAGCATTAAATAATCCTAGTTGATGGCCAAGTTTTTTTAGGGCATTCGTAACATTTATATTTGTAGAGATATCACCGTCAAACATCATCAAGAACCCAAAACCCGCGCGCGCTAATTTTTCTAGGGTTTTTACTAAGTACCTTTTCCCCTGGGGGTCATTTTTCTTGGGAGTTAACCCTAATTCAACCCCTAGCGCAGCTACACAAGGGATTTTATTATCCATTACCACCATTACCTTAAAACCACCCTCTGTCACTGCAATACAGGGTACACCGTCTATCTTGTAGGCTCGTTCCTTTAACACTTCTAAGTTAGTCCAGTAGTCGGAATGATCAGGATGGGCTAATAACATTGCGTCATACCCTTCGTCCTCTCGCGGGGTTAAATATTTTCTAATTTTCTCTTTCCCGTTTTCATATTCAATCAATGGGCTATCCGGCTTAAAGCTAAATTGACCATTCTCTCCTCGGATCATAATTCCGTTAGATGGGGCTGTGTATCCCAGATACTCTGTAGCGGTCTCCGCAGTCATTGACTCGCAGCTATCCACCACCCAGTCAATCGGCAAACCCCGTTTTGTAACCAAGTAGTCGCAGTGTTCAACAGTTAACCGAGTATTTTTGTAAAGTTTCCCTAAAGGTTGAGCTTTTTGGTGGGATGCACTATAATTAGGTGTATCGGTAGCGGTAACAGTCATTTTATTTGATTTCATATTGTTTTAAAATTTAGATTCTGTTGATAGTAAGGGTGTGGAACAAGCACCCTTACTTTTTTTTATCAATTGCTTAATAGGATAACGAATTTTTGAGACAGTATCAAGGTAAGGTTAAAGAACCTACCTTCTGTTTTTCCCGGAGTACATACAATGGGAAGAAATTAGTTAAAGTGTCAGGTCTGTACTCCTTTCTCGACTAATTCTACCTGTTCTGCAACTACCCGCAATAAACCGTAATCTATTACAGAAACCCTATAAAGGTTTCCGTTAGATATTTAGCTGTATACGCAAAGATACACGGTGTTACGTTTGCGAATGTG
>DATNRE010000425.1:0-6791 GCA_036703685.1 Candidatus Obscuribacterales bacterium | reverse complement strand
TAGCTTCGGCCTAGTGCTGCTGGTAGAAGGAGTGCTAGTCGTTGCGGCGATTAAGTTTCGGCGTCGCCCCGATGACAACACCGACGCGGCTCCGATTCACGGGAATATTCCCCTAGAAATCGTCTGGACAGCAATTCCGGCGGTGATCGTGTTGGGCATCGGTATTTATAGTTTTGAAATCTATAACAATATGGGGGGACTTGATCCGATGGCATCGGGTCAACATTCCATGCACGCCCACGGCAACATGAAGGGATCGGCGATCGCAGCCCCCTTAATTGACGGTCAAGACTCCCCAGAACTCACCCAAATTGCCTTGGGAATTGGGGCCTCTCCCAGCCAGGAAGGGAAAGCCGCCGCCGTGAATGTGGATGTTACCGGATTACAGTTTGCCTGGATTTTTAATTACAAAGAAACAGGGATTAACGCCGGGGAACTTCATGTCCCCGTGGGTCAAGAAGTGCAGTTAAATATGAGCGCCCAAGATGTGATCCATGCCTTCTGGATTCCCCAATTGCGCTTAAAGCAAGATACAATCCCCGGTCGGATCACAGAACTGCGGTTTACCCCCAACAAGCTCGGAACCTATCCGATTGTCTGCGCCGAATTGTGTGGCAGCTATCATGGGGCGATGCGATCGCAAATGATTGTCGATACCCCAGAGGATTATCAAGCCTGGGTAGAAGAAAATCTGGTGGCGAGTAACCCTGACCTGCAAAAAGCCATTGCGATTAATCCCGCAGAACTAAGCGAGGGCGAATTTTTAGCCCCTTATGCTAACGAAATGGGCATCAATTCTGATGTGATTACCCAAATTGATCATCACTCTTGAGACAGCAGTGCAAAGTGCAATTAAGCAGTACAGCAATCAGGAGTAAGAGTCAGCATCCAAAAACTAATTCTGCCTCCCCTGCTCCCCCTGCTCCCCCTGCTCCCCTGCCTCCCCTGCCCCAAATTAAAATTTTTCCTAATTCCTATGGCACAAGCACAACTTGATCTCCCAACCAGTGTTCCCCAACCTCATCATGAGGAGGAACGGCGTTGGCAAGATTTTTTTGGTTTTAGTACGGATCACAAAGTCATCGGGATTCAATATCTCGTTACGGCATTTTTCTTTTATTTAGTCGGTGGCGCCTTGGCTACGGCCGTTCGGACGGAACTGGCTACCCCCGATCCCGATTTTGTCACTCCCGAAGTCTATAACAGCCTATTTACGGTTCATGGGACGGTGATGATCTTCCTGTGGATCGTTCCGGCTGGTGGCGGATTGGCTAACTATTTGATTCCCTTAATGGTGGGGGCCAAGGATATGGCCTTTCCCCGTGTGAATACCGTGGGTTTTTGGTTAATTCCTCCGGGGGGAATTTTGCTGTTAGCCAGTTTCTTAGTAGAAGCGCCCCAAGCGGGTTGGACGTCTTACCCGCCATTGAGTCTATTATCGGGCCAGGTGGGAGAGGAAGTTTGGATTCTCAGTGTTTTACTGTTGGGAACTTCTTCAATTTTGGGGGCGTTAAATTTCTCCGTCACCATTTTTAAAATGCGGATTCCCACCATGGGATTGAACGATATGCCCCTCTTTTGTTGGGCTATGATCGCCACGTCCGCTTTGGTGCTGTTATCGACTCCGGTTTTAGCCGCGGCTTTAATTCTCCTCTCCTTTGATTTAATTGCCGGAACCAGTTTCTTTAACCCCACCGGGGGCGGTGATCCGGTGGTTTATCAGCACTTATTCTGGTTTTATTCCCATCCGGCGGTGTACATCATGGTCTTGCCCTTTTTTGGGGTGATTTCCGATGTGCTGCCCGTTCATGCGCGCAAACCGATTTTTGGTTATCAAGCGATCGCCTATTCCAGTTTAGCCATTAGTTTTTTAGGCCTAATTGTCTGGGCGCACCATATGTTCACCAGTGGAACCCCAGGTTGGTTACGGATGTTCTTTATGATCACCACGATGATCATTGCCGTACCCACGGGTATTAAGGTCTTTGGCTGGTTGGCGACGATTTGGGGCGGTAAACTGCGCCTGAATAGTGCCATGCTCTTTGCCATGGGGTTTCTAGCTACCTTTGTCATGGGCGGTGTCACCGGAATTATGGTGGCGTCGGTTCCCTTTGATATTCACGTTCACGATACCTATTTCATCGTGGCGCACTTCCACTATGTTCTATTTGGTGGGGCGGTGTTTGGGGTGTTTGCGGCCATTTATCATTGGTTCCCGAAAATGACCGGACGGATGATGAATGAACCCTGGGGAATTGTTCACTTTGTTCTTACCTTTGTGGGGACGAACTTAACCTTTATGCCCATGCACGCTTTAGGGTTACAGGGAATGCCCCGCCGGGTGGCCATGTATGACCCCCAATTCACCACGCTGAATCAGGTTTGTACCGTGGGTAGTTATATCCTGGCCGTTTCTACCTTCCCCTTCCTAATTAATGCGGCTTGGAGTTGGTTCAAAGGGCCGAAAGCTCCCGATAATCCCTGGGAAGCCCTCACCCTAGAGTGGATGACGTCTTCTCCGCCTCCGATTGAAAATTTCCTAGTCACCCCGGTATTAAAAACCGGGCCCTATGACTACGGTAGTCGTAAAACCTTGGCCATTCGTCAACGGTTAAAACAAATGACTGGAGATCGTCCCAAGGAAGTTGGGGTTCCCCTATCTCAAGCGAAATCTTCCACTTTATTTACAGACTCCGGTGCAACTACGGTGTTAGAAGGGGAAAAGGATATCGATAATCACAGTTAGGGTTGAGGTTAACCTCTCCCATGAATTAGGAATTGTGAATTACAAATTAATTCGTAATTCCTAATTATTTATCTGTAAACTTCACTGAGTTAATTCATGCAAGGTTCAGCAATTAACGACTCTCAAACCGTTGTGGGATATGCACAGGAGGCCACTGCCTCAACCCATGAACACGCAGAACATCCCGATTTACGAATGTTGGGGGTAGTGGTCTTTCTGGTGGCGGAGAGTATGATCTTTTTGGGGTTATTCTCTGCCTATTTAATTTATCGAGCCATGTCCCCGGTTTGGCCGCCCGAAGGAACAGAACGGGAATTACTGCTTCCAGCCATTAACACGGTGGTTCTGATTTCTAGTAGTTTTGTCATGAACCAGGGGACAATTGCGATTAAGAAAAATGACTCTGCGGCGTTGCGAAATTGGTTTATTGCGACGGCAATTATGGGGTTAACCTTTTTGGCCGGTCAAGCATACGAATATAGTCAATTAGCGTTTGGATTAACCACCAATTTATACGCCAGTTGCTTCTATGTTTTAACCGGGTTTCACGGGTTACACGTGACCTTTGGAGTGGTATTAATTTTAGCGGTTCTCTGGCGGGGACGCCAAACCAGTCATTACAGCAAAGAATCCCATTTTGGCCCAGAAGCCGCCGAATTATATTGGCACTTTGTTGATGTGGTTTGGATTATTCTGTTCATTTTGTTGTATTTGTTGTAAATAGCAATAATCAGTCATCAGTTATCAGTCATCAGTCATCAGTTAACAGTTATCAGTGTAAGAGTTATCAGTTTAATCAGTTATCGGTAAAAAGTTAACAGTAAAGAGTTAATTGTTAATATTTTGGGGCTAAAAACTATTAACTAATGACTGATAAATAATAAAGCAAATTTTCATTTAACTTAGGAAATATCCTCAATGAATAGCGATAGTTTAGAACAGGCTAAAAACAGGGAACAAGTATTTGATAATTTCCAAAAAATTGAGTATGAAATTGGGGCGAATTTAGATAAATTTGCTTTTTTAGATAAAGGATTAGATCAGTCTCCCTATCAAAATCATATTCAAAATTATTCCCAATATTTAAACCGTAAACCTTTACAATATAGTCCCTATCCTGCCCTGGGAAAAATTCCTTATATTGATCAAGAAAGTTTGGCTTTTCTCCATCCTCAAATCGAAGAAGCCTGTATTAGTTTGGGGAAATTTGAAGCGGGAGAACTAAAAACGATTTGGCTGGGCAGAAATCCTCTAAAAACCACACAATTTTGGAGTACCACTAAAATTATTCCGGTGCTCAATACCTTAATTCAAATTGATCAAAAATTTTCTAAATGTGATATTAATAATTTAAAATTACAAAATTCTGAAAACCAGACTGAAAACTTCTCCCTACAAACAGCGATTGAAGATGTCGTTAATTATAAAAGTAAAGTCGGTAGTTCTAACGCTTTAGCTGCTTTATTTAAACGATTTGAAACCCGCTCTAATTTAGAGAAATGGCTACAAAAAATCACGGGGAATTTAACCTCAAGTTTTCAAGGAGATTATGGGGAAAGCCCAGTATTTCTCAACCCCGAGATTATTAATGATGAGACTAAAAATATTATTTTAAAATCAGTTTTAGATACTCCAAAAGGTGATAACTTCGTTTCGGCCTATGATTTAACTCGTCTTATTTCTTTAATCGGATGGCATAATTATTTACCCGCCCAATCTCAACTTCCTAACCTTCCAGAAAAAAACTATAATTATTTAGTGACAGCCCTAGGTCAAGACCCGGCTCGTTATGTCGATGTCGCGTTAAAAACCTTGGGAATTGAACAGATAATTACGGCTCCAGTAATTCTTTCTAAAATGGGTTATGGAAATAGTGTCCTTAGACAAACGGTAGAAATTTGCTATGTGGCATTTGTGCAGTTTATTGACTCCTTACCAAATACTAATCAAAAACCTGCGGAATTCCGAACCTTAGCACTGGCTTTAAGGGGGGTAATTCCTATCAATAATCAGGGAGATTTTACCCAGCAAGCTTTAGAATTAGACGCCCGAATGGCCGCAGAAGTCACAGAAATTCTTCGTCGTGTTGTTGTAGAAACTTTAGATAAACTATAAACAATGTACAACAGTCAGCCGATTTTAGGTTGGGGGAGTGAAGTTCTAACCAAAAATCGGACAATTGATTAAAGATTGTTATAAAATAGAAGAATCAAGAGAACTGCGAGCGTCAAAGTCAAACCGCAGTATTGGGTGCATTCCGATTCCTGAATTCAATCATCAATTGCCGTACTTACTAGATAGAGATTAATCAACCGACAAGAATCAATCCTTAGCAGGGATGTAAGCGTTGCACAGTCAACATTTACAGATTAATTTAATCTATCAACTTCAATAGTTAAGTACGGTTGTAGTTTTATGGGAAAGGAAGCCCGACAAATTTTATGAAAGAAAAAACAGAAATTAATCAAAATTCTTTAAAAACTTTAAACCGAATTTTTGCCAGATTTAATCACGATTTTTCTCTGATTTTAGCCCATTGTAATTATAGAATTGTTCGAGAAAAAGTCATTACACAATTACAAGCAGAATATCCTAACTCAATTAAAAATATTATTGTAGATGCCCATGAAACCAATCTTTATAATATCTTAGTTAAAGCAATTGAAGCAGAACAAAATTCGCCGACAGCGTTAATTATATCCGGTTTGGAGTCAAATGAACAACTGGAAATATTGATTAAAATTATGAACCAAATGCGGGAGGAATTTCGCCGGAGATTTCACTTTCCTTTGGTATTGTGGGTGACGGATTCTCTTTTACAATCTTTAATTCGCTTGGCGCCGGATTTTCATAGTTGGTCAACGGCAATTTCTTTTGAAATTAGTACGGAGGATTTATTACAGTTTATTCAACAGATGACAGACCAAGTTTCTGTTAAAGTTTTAGATAGTGGCGCGGGTATTTTTTTAGATAATTCTTCCTTTGATTTAGAATTGGGTTCACCTTTAAGATTAGAATTAGAAGCGGCTCGCCAAGAGTTACAGAAACGGGGAGAATCTTTAAATATTGAACTAGAAGCCAGTTTAGAATTTGTATTGGGTCGAATTTCTGACCATTCTAATCAAGTTTCTTTACAACATTATGAACGAAGTTTGCAGCTTTGGCAACAAACAAATAATTTAATTCGCCATAGTCAGTTACTATTTTATGTTGGATTTTGGTGGCACAGTTACGGAATTTTACATCGATTTGAAAAAGAATCTGATTATCATAAAGCTAAAACCTATTATACTCAATCTATCCAAGGGTTTAAACAAGCTGACCGTTGGGATTTAGTGGCTAAATTTATTAATGCTTTAGCTGATATTTTATTTGGATTAAAACAATGGCAAGAATTAGAAACCATTGCTAGAGAATCAATTCATTATAATCGGACTTACGGTTATCCGTTTAGAGAAGCTCGGGCTTATCATTTTTTAGCAGAAGTTTCTCTGGCTAAAAATTCTCCCTCAGAAGCCAGAAATTTAGCAGAAAAAGCTCAAAATTTATTGATTAAAACCTGCTCCAATTATCAAGCTCAAACCCCGGAAGCACAGTTGATTTTAGACTGGGAAACCTCCTATCACCAAGGGTGGTATTTATTGACCCTGGCCCGAGCCTATCAACAATTGAATCAATCTCAAGAGGCTATTAATACTCTGGAAAAAGCCAAAGTCAGAGCTAAACCTCACTATGACCCAGACCTATATATTAAAATTTTACAACTTTTACAAGAATTATATTTTGTAAAAGGCGAATATTTAATGGCTTATGAAATCAAACAAAAATGTCGAGAAATTGAACAACAATTTAGATTAATAGCCTTTATTGGAGCCGGAAGACTCGGACATATTCAAAGCATTACTAATCCGAGTTTACCTCCCATTAATCACCCCCAAATTATTAATCCTGAAATTAGTGCCTCCGGTCGTTTATCCGTGGTTAATTGGTTATGTGAACGGATTAAAAGAACGGATTGTCGATTAACGGTGATTTATGGACAGTC
>DATNRE010000424.1:0-1619 GCA_036703685.1 Candidatus Obscuribacterales bacterium | reverse complement strand
ACGTCGGCATCGAGGGTGTCGGCGTTGACGGAGAAAAATCGCCAGCCTTCCAACCATGCAAGAGCAATTTTGACTATTTCTGTCTCTTCTGATTTGCAGAGCCCAAATTCACCTACAGATTTTTCTGAAGAGCCTTTGATTTAGGCTAATTTGATTGTTTCTGTCTCTTTTGATTTAGAATTATAACTATATTAGTCACGCCGCATACTGCGCCAATTAGAAAAAAGCTATTAGGTTGAAAATGTTCAATCATTCTTGGGGAATTTATCGTATCAATGATTCCAGCGAATCTATTTATTTCGCTTGTTGCAAAATTCACAATAAGTAAAAAGCTTGATATACATATAAGAAATAAATTTATTTTGTAATAAATTTTATCACGATTACTTTGCCATAAGAATAATGTGAAGCATACAATTCCAATAATTAATGAAAATAGATTAAAATAAGCTAAAATCGAAAAATTATTGGGATTGTAGATTATTTTTTGGGAATTAGAGTAAATTAACAATGAGCGATTATTTGAAAAATTAAAATAATAGTTAGCAAAGAGCATTACGCTATTAACTAAAATTAGATATGTAAATTGCATAATGCTCAAATTATTTGTCGTGAAATTTCTCAAAATCTTCGTCTCTTCCAGGCGTGGGGATTGTCGGATCAGATGTATCGTGTTTGGCTTCTAATTTATAGGCGTAATCCAGACTAGCTTTTAGATCCCCAAGATTATGCTGCAATGATTGATCCGCGTCTGCTTTATCACAATAACATGGCTGACTGAGTTCATCGTTTCTCCAATGATACAATCGGTAAATTCTGCGAAGTCGAACATACATCGCTCTTATATGATTAGCTTCGTGCGTAACAGTTGACCAATACTGCCAACTTCCTCTTTTAATCTTTTTACTTATAACCATAGCGTAAACAAAATGTTCGATATTTATTTTTACGCAATATTTTTTAAGATACGGCCACTCATCTTTTTCTTCAATTTCTCTAGTCCCGTGGCCAAATGTGATAGTCGCACCTTGCCCAAGAGCATCATCAGTTGTATCTTGATATATAGAATCAGTGCGCTTACGTCTTCCCCATAAATCTACATAATAGCTATATCCAGGAGTTGAGTTGACCTTATCCCATATTTCTCTGGATGAAAGCGGGGCGCCGTCTTTGCCCCAAATCGAAGTAAATGTTACCCATTCTCCATTGGATGTTACCCATTCTCCATTGGAATTGCTCAGGCCAAGTAAATCTGAAAAAGAAATGCCATCATTCCCCACGAAGCCATACAGGTTGATTCCCCCTTGTTCCTCAATCGGATCCCTAGATGGCCAGCGGCCTGTTGCGGGATCGTAGTAGCGGTACCCGTAATACGCCACACACTGCGAGAATTCCGCTGGGTCGTATTTTTGTTTCTCTTTGAGAATCAATAGATTACGTGAATTTTCATTCGAGGGCGGGCGGGGTGACGGTGCGGGTGGTTTGGGGGTGTTTCCGGCGGGTGGATCGTCCTCCGGTGGCTCGGTGGGGTGCGGGCGGCGACTCTCCACCACCGCGGGAGCGGTGGCTGTGGAGGCGCTGGCAACGGCATTCATGCTGGCCGAGGCCACTAGCGGATT
>DATNRE010000423.1:0-8593 GCA_036703685.1 Candidatus Obscuribacterales bacterium | reverse complement strand
GGCAGGGGAGGCAGGGGGAGCAGGGGAGGCGGGGGGAGCAGGGGGGGCAGGGCGGGCAGGGGGAGCAGGGGGAGCAGGGGGAGCAGGGGAGGCAGGGGGAGCAGGGGAGGCAGGGGAGGCAGGGGCAGCAGGGGGGGATATATTTTCTGTTGCTTCCCCATTTTTGGTGAATCGGGGTTCTAGGGGACGTAGGCGAATCACTGCCGCATCTCCCCCCCCGGGAACTAAAACGGTGTTATTTTGAACTTGATGATCATATTGACGATAAACCCAGCGTTTAGAAGCAATAGAAGGGCTATCTAATAGGGTTAATAATACCTGATTCCACGATTGAAATTCCCCCTTAATTTCAATGCCTGAAATTGTAGATTTCGGTAAATTTTCCGGTTGCCATTGCCAAGCAATTTTGGCATATTCTGGGGGTTCTGATAATATTTCTCGCGGATATAAAGGTGTATTTTCTGCTAAGGCATCGGCCGGAATTTCCGCAGCAATTTCCCCTTTAAATAAAATTCTAACAATGGGTTCGGCAATTACAGTTCCCGCCACAACGGCCTGTAATCCCCAACGATGGAAAATATCAATTAACTCCTGTTCTCGCCCTTTTTGAGCAACAAATAACATCCTTTCTTGGGATTCGGATAAGAGATATTCATAGGCAACCATTCCCGTTTCTCGTACCGGAATTAAGTCTAAATCTAGCTCAATTCCTACCCCACCTTTTGCCGCCATTTCTGATGTTGAGCAGGTAATTCCTGCCGCTCCCATATCTTGGGCAGCGACTACCGCACCCGTCTTAAAGGCTTCTAAACAGGCTTCAACTAAAGACTTTTCTAAAAACGGATCTCCGACTTGTACGGCCGGACGATCTTGGATCGATTCTTCGCTTAATTCGGCACTGGCGAAACTCGCGCCCCCCATGCCATCCCGTCCCGTTGTTGAACCTACATATAATACCGGATTTCCAATCCCAGAAGCACCCGATTTCACAATTTCTGGGGTTTCCATTAACCCAATTGCCATCGCATTAACTAGGGGGTTGCCATTATAAGCCGGATCAAAATAAACCTCTCCCCCAACTGTGGGAACCCCGAAACAATTACCATAATGACTAATACCAGAAATCACCCCTTTAAAGATTTGTCGAGTTCTGGAATCTTCTAAGGAACCAAACCGTAAAGAGTTTAAGGCGGCAATTGGACGGGCGCCCATGGTAAAGATATCTCTTAGAATTCCTCCGACACCTGTGGCAGCGCCTTGGAAGGGTTCAATGGCCGAAGGGTGATTATGGGATTCGATTTTAAAGGCAATATGCAGCCCCTCCCCGAAGTCCACAACTCCGGCATTTTCTCCAGGGCCAACTAAAATCCTTTCTCCCGTGGTGGGAAATTGTTTGAGCAGAGGGCGGGAATTTTTATAACAACAGTGTTCACTCCACATCACCCCAAACATCCCTAATTCCGCTTTATTGGGGTGTCTTCCTAAGCGTCGGACAATTTCTTCATATTCTTCGGGTTTGATGCCTTCAGAGGCAATTTCTTCAGCAGAAAAGGGACAAGGGGTTTGGGTAGACATTTGTTAAGCGATCGCACTTTGCAGACAGCATTTTTTATTGTATCTGGATTTATACCCTTAAAGCGATTTCACAGATTTTTCTAAGATTACCCAAGAGCCCAATAGGTTAATGGGTCTTGTAAAATGACGTCTATAGGACTTACATAAAGACAAAAGAAACCGGGTTTCTAGCCATGATTTTGCGGATCAAATCAACATTTCTCGTTCAGAAACCCGGTTTCTGCGTAAGTCCTAATCTAGTTAAGGGGTTGCTCTACTAACGGGTTCAAAATCTTAGGGAATGAATAAATTTAATCATCAGATCTGTAACTATTCAATCCATCAATATTGGATGACTCAGGCTTTAGAATTAGCTCAACAAGCCGGAGAAGCGGGAGAAGTTCCGGTGGGAGCGATTATTATTAATCAGAATAATCAACTGATTTCCCAAACCCAAAACCGCAAAGAAAGAGACTGTGACCCCACCGCCCATGCCGAAATATTAGCCCTCAGACAAGCGGGAAAAGTCTTAAACAATTGGCATCTCAATACCTGTACTTTATATGTTACTCTCGAACCCTGTCCTATGTGTACCGGGGCTATATTACAAGCCCGTTTGGGGTTATTAGTTTATGGTGCTGATGACCCCAAAACCGGAACCATTCGTACCGTTGCTAATCTTCCCGATAGTCCCTGTTCTTACCATAAATTATCGGTTTTAGGCGGAATATTAGAATCTCCCTGTCGTCAACAATTACAATCTTGGTTTGCTCAAAAACGCAGTTAAACAGACAATCAAAAAACTGTCCTGATCACGATCAATCAAACCCTTTAAACTGTTTAAGATCCCGTTAAGAGGTTTATTCAACCTGCGAAAACCGTTATGCTGATCCTTGACTCTAATCAATCTTCTGCAAAAATGTCCATATCTACAAAGGAAACACAGGTTAATTCTGATATTTCTCCCCTGCTGGCTTCCATTGTTTACCCCTTGGGACAACATCTGGTTTTACCCTTTTATTTTAAATCCTTAGAGGTGATCGGCCAGGAAAATCTTCCCCTACAGGGCCCGGTGATTTTAGCACCCACCCATCGCTCCCGTTGGGATGCAATTATGATTCCCTTTGCTACGGGTCGCTATGTCACCGGGCGGGACTTACGGTTTATGGTCACTGTCGATGAAATGAAAGGACTACAGGGGTGGTTTATTCGTCATCTGGGTGGGTTTGCGATTAATCAAAAACATCCTACTCTTTCCACCATCCGTTATGGCGTAGAATTGCTGCACCAAGGAGAAATGTTAGTGATTTTTCCCGAGGGCAATATTTTTCAGGATAACCAAGTTCACCCCCTAAAATTAGGACTGGGGCGTTTAGCGATACAAGCGGAAACCAGTCAGGAGCATTTAGGAATTAAAATTGTCCCGATTTCTGTACGCTATAATCCGATTATTCCCCGTCGAGGTTCTGGTGTTAAAATAAAAATAGGTTCTCCCCTATCTGTTGCGAATTATTGTCAAGGTTCACCCAAAAAAGACGCTCAACATCTGATCCAAGATTTACAATTAGCACTGAACCAAATTGATCAACAAGAAGCCTTATAATTATAATTACTTGTAATTAATAAGCTGTTAAGCAGAATGGACTCTAGCTGCAATTTTAAGCCCGGTCAAATTGTGGGATTAAATCATCACAATAGTTGTCTGTATGCAGAAGTTATTCAAGTGGTCGAAGTTCGGGAAGTCTGTTGGGTTAGACCTTTGATGTTAATTCAAGGGTTATCTGATGATCCAGAAGACAATTTTTCGAGTTTGGGCTTTACCCCAGAAACATTTACTTTATCTGATTTACGCCAAAGCCCTGATTTAATTTGGCCGACGCGGTTATTTAGGGCGGCTTTAGATACGGAAGTGATTACTTTCTTAGCCCAACTAGAGAGCCTAGAGGTTAATTCCCCAGGAATTAAAGGGGTAAATGCGGGTTCTGCTCACCAACAACTTCAAGACTTTATCGGTCAAGTTTGGCGAGCTTATACTGATGTTTTTGAGTCTGGAAGTTTTAAAGATTGAAACCATTAATGGCTAGAAACTAAGCGAATTCTACCAGCATCCATTTCTTCCATTAATAATTCTAAGGCCTCATAATCGACGTCGGAAACATAACCCAGTCGGGTTAATTCTGTATTAATCGCATTTTCAATTTCAGGGGTCAGACATCTAAAATAGAGAGCTTTTTCAACCAGTTTACGAATCATATTCGTTGCTGACATAGTAGGTACAGATAACTCGCATATTGTTATTGTCTGATCAATCGTAATTTTTACTTGTGATCATATCCTTTTATTTAAAGTGATCCTTATCACTGAATATCTAGGAACTTTAATAACATTATTTCGTCGGAATTTCATCCCTCTTAAGATATACTTTTAGAATTATTAATTGTTACTATTGAACTCAATATATCTCATCTATATTTTATCCCGATTCAGGCTTCAATAAGTGCTACACCAATTCATCCGCAAAACCAGAATAGTCTGAATTGACTAACTTTTATATCCTATTTACCTAGATCGGTTTTCGGTTCTCCATGGACTGCTAAAAGTCATCCTGTTGCACAATTAATGATAATCTGGCAATAGTGTCGTTATCCATGGGGTGAGGTTCGCCTTGAATGTCGCAGTAGAGAAACTAATTACACCGGAAATTAATCAACCGGCCCGTTATTTGGGTCAAGAGTTGGGCGCGAAACGCAAACCTTGGGAGTCGGCCGTTGTCCGTTGGTCGTTAACCTATCCTGAAGTTTATGAAGTGGGAGTCTCCAATCTTGGCCATGTGATTCTCTATAATATTTTAAATACTCAACCGCGGCAATTATGCGATCGCGCCTATCTCCCCGCGCCGGACTTTTCCCAAAAATTACGGGAGACGAAAACCCCTCTGTTTGCAGTGGAGTCCCGTCATTTTTTAATTGATTTTGATATTTTAGGATTTAGCCTCAGCTACGAATTAGGGGCAACTAATATCTTAGAAATGTTAGATTTAGCTAGAATTCCCTTAACTTGGGAAGAACGACAAAATTATTCGGTTTGGGGTGATCAGCCAAATTCTGATCAACCCCATTATCCCCTAATCTTTGCCGGGGGACAAACGGCCACATCTAACCCCGAACCCTACGCGGATTTTTTTGATTTTATCGCTTTAGGAGATGGGGAAGAATTATTACCCGAAATCGGATTAGTTTTAGAAGAATGTAAGAAAAAAGGCTTAGATAGAAAAGCCGTATTACTCGATTTAGCGCAAATTCCCGGGGTCTATGTTCCCCAATTTTATCAGATGGCAGAAGATGGTTCTATTCATCCCAAACATCCTGACGTTCCCCCCAAAATTTTAAGACGGGTGGCCGCACCAATGCCCGCCTATTCGATTAAATTTGTTCCCTATGTACAAACCGTTCATGATCGGTTAGTCATTGAAGTCAGACGGGGTTGTACCAGGGGATGTCGGTTTTGTCAACCGGGAATGTTAACCCGTCCGGCGCGAGATGTGGAACCGGAAGATGTGATTCAAGCCGTTGAAAAAGGGATGAAAGAAACGGGTTACAATGAGTTTTCTTTATTATCTTTGAGTTGTTCCGATTATTTATCCTTACCCTCGGTGGGAATGGAAATTAAGAACCGTCTGAAAGATTATAATGTCAGTTTATCTTTACCCAGTCAACGGGTTGATCGCTTTGATGAAAATATTGCCAATATTTTAGGAGGGGCGCGACAAAGTGGGTTAACTTTTGCCCCAGAAGCGGGAACCCAAAGAATGCGAGATATCATTAATAAAGGGTTAACCAATGAGGAATTATTAAAGGGAGTTAAAACCGCCTTTGAACAAGGTTGGGAGAAAATTAAACTCTATTTTATGATCGGTTTACCCGGAGAAACCGATGGGGATGTATTAGGAATTGCCGAAACCGTTGCTTGGTTACAACGGGAATGTTCTGCAAAAGATCGCAGAAAATTAAACTTTAATTTAACGATTTCTAACTTTACCCCTAAACCCCATACTCCCTTTCAATGGCATTCGGTTTCTACCACGGAATTCCAACGCAAACAGAAATTATTAAGACAGGAATTTCGCCAAATGCGGGGGGTAAAAGTGAACTTTACCGATGTGAGAATTTCGGCCATGGAGGATTTTGTCGGTCGGGGCGATCGCCGTTTAGGGCCAGTGGTGCGTCGGGCTTGGGAACTTGGGGCGGGAATGGACTCCTGGTGGGAAAGTTTGGATCGGGCCTTTGGTGCTTGGACACAGGCGATCGAAGAAGCGGGTTTGAGTTGGAAATATCGTCAGGTGGAAAGCGGGGAATGGAATTTGATAGAGGGAACAGGGAATGGGGAACCCCAGGATTATCAGATATTATTAGATCAGCCCTTACCCTGGGATCATATTGATAGTGGAATTGATAAAAATTGGCTCAAAGAAGATTTAAAACGGGCATTAGAAGCAGCGACCGTTCCCGATTGTTCCTTTGAAGGTTGTTCCCATTGTGGAGTTTGTGGTACGGATTTTGGTCATAATATTGTGATTAAATCCCCTCCTATTCCCCAATTTGCCGGGGAATTTATTCCCAATTCCCAACGAGTCCAACGGTTAAGACTGGGGTTTGGAAAATTAGGAGATATGGCTTTAGTCGGACATTTAGATTTATTCCGATTATTTGACCGGGCAATTCGTCGGGCTTCAATTCCCCTAGCGTTTACGGGGGGATATCGTCCAAATCCGAGGATTTCTATTGCCTTTGCCTTACCGTTAGGGGCAACCAGTAGCGGAGAAATTGTGGATTTTGAATTAACAGAATCTATGAATGTAGAAGAATTTCGCCAAAAATTAGCCCAGGGTTTACCCGATACTATTCCTCTGTATCATATTCAAGAAGTTCCCCTAGACTTACCCTCCCTAACCGATGCGGTGGAAAAAGCCGAATATTATTTAACCCTAAATTGGATAGGGCAAGAAAATGCTATCCCCCAATGGTTAAATTGGATCAATGCGGTCAAAGCCACATCGGAAATTTTATGGGAGAAAACCACAAAATCAGGGAAAAAGAACCTGATCAATTTACGGGAACAATTATTTGAACTCGAGATGATTTCCCCCGAAGATCAGCGACTCCGTTATGTGGGAAGTTGTCGGAATGATGGGACACAACTACGACCCGAACTGATGATCAAGATGTTAGAACAGGTAACTGGCCAAGAATTCCAAGTGTTACAGATTCACCGCCAGCAGCTTTTAACCCAATCTTAAAAAACTTGTATCTCAGGTCATAATTTGTATTGGCTCCAGTGTTATAATAGGATGCGTTAAGCCAAGTTTTGTGGCATAGGGGCGGGTTCGTCCAGATCTAGGCTACAAACCGACAATATTACTTAATCTCCCCGGTAATCAACTAGGGTTCTCAGAATCAAAAATTGCAGGTTCGCTGACGCTAGGATCAACCCAATTGAACCGGAATCCTATACACTTACTAAAGGTTGGTGTATGGCATTCGTGGGTGGCGCACCTGTTATCAGGTGGCTGGAAAATCCACCCAAGCTTAATAGGGCTAAACATTACACCGGAAGAAAGTAGCAAAAAAAACTTTGTTTGGCATCTGTCTTGATACCATAAAGAAACAAAAACATTTCAATGGCTAGATTCAAGTCTATTGAGGTGAATGGGGGAGAGATCATCTAGCTTAGAATGTGCGATCTAGGCTGTAGTCTCTGAGGTTTTCATAGATACGGATACTATATTGGTGAGTTAGTCAAGAGGTCAAACCCAAGTATTGCTTTGGACAGAATCATGATGAAGGTAGATGGATAACAAATAACCGCCTATAATTTCATTTTCCCATAACCTTTAAAGGCTTACATTTGATGGATTTTGGATATTAAATTTGGGTGTTTGTTAACCGTTGATTTTCAATGATCAAAACCTGATTCCCTCTTGCGGTTTGCCCGTTAGCTTGGTGTATCTTTGGTGTCTTCCTAATGGCGCGAAAATTCGCATTAATCAATTTATTAATCACGTCAATATTGCTCAGTACACGCAGCGTAGGTGCTTTCAATATTGCTAAGTTTTGAGGGAACTGAATGTCAAAGCAAATTATTATCGCAGAACAGCAACGAATCGCTGCTGTTTTTTCCGAAGATCAAATTCAAGAACTGGTGGTAGCGACCGGAAATCACCAAGTAAGTGATATTTATTTGGGTGTCGTGGAAAATGTCCTACCCGGGATTGATGCGGCCTTTGTGAATATTGGAGATCCTGAACGCAATGGATTTATCCACGTTTCCGATCTCGGGCCATTACGGTTAAAACGCAGTTCCGGCTCGATTACCGAACTATTAAGCCCCCAGCAAAAAGTGTTAGTGCAGGTGATGAAGGAACCCACCGGCACTAAAGGCCCTCGGTTAACCGGAAATATTTCCTTACCCGGGCGGTATTTGGTCTTAATGCCCTATGGCAGAGGGGTGAATTTATCCCGTCGCATTCGCTCGGAAAATGAACGGAACCGTTTAAGGGCCCTAGCCATTTTAATTAAACCCGCCGGCATGGGATTATTAGTCCGCACAGAAGCGGAAGATATGCCCGAGGACGCGATTTTAGAAGATTTGGAAAGTCTACAAAAGCAATGGGAATTGGTGCAACAGGAGGCCCAATCCTCCCGGCCTCCGGCCCTGTTAAATCGAGATAATGACTTTATTCAACGGGTGCTGCGGGATATGTACAGCACCGAAGTGAACCGAATTGTAGTTGATACGAGCACCGGGGTGAAGCGGGTCAAACAACATTTGATGAGTTGGAGCGTGGGCAAGGCTCCCCAAGGGGTGTTAATTGACCACCACCGAGAACGGATTCCGATTTTAGAGTATTTCCGGGCGAATGCCGCCATTCGAGAAGCGTTAAGACCTCGGGTAGATTTACCCTCGGGTGGTTATATTGTGATTGAACCGACGGAAGCCCTAACCGTAATTGATGTTAACTCCGGCTCCTTTACCCGTTCGG
>DATNRE010000422.1:0-14271 GCA_036703685.1 Candidatus Obscuribacterales bacterium | reverse complement strand
CGGGAATGAAGGAGATTCAGTTACCGGATTTTGAGACGGGAAACCCGGTTAAAATTCCCCTAAATCCCGAGAGTAATGCTGTCCAAAACGCTCAAAGTTTATATAAACGACATCAAAAGCTAAAACGGGCGAGAATTGCCGTTGAACCCCTATTAAATGAAGTGAAAACCGAGATTAACTATTTAGAACAAGTCGAGTCAGCTATTAGTTTAGTTGAAACCTATAAAACCGCCGAAGATTTACAAACCTTAGCCGAAATTCGAGAGGAATTAATTCAACAGGGTTATATTAATATTCCTGATTATCGCAGTTCTAATGCTACTGTATCTACGGAATTCCATCGCTATCAAACCCCTAATCAAATTGAGGTTTTAATTGGCAGAAATAATCGTCAAAATGATCAGTTAACCTCTAAATTAGCCACGGATTATGATTTGTGGTTTCATACTCAAGAAATCCCCGGAAGTCATGTTTTATTACGGTTAAACCCCGGACAGGTTGCTGATGATATTGATTTACAATTTACGGCTAATTTAGCAGCCTATTATAGTCGAGCTAGAAATAGTGAACAAGTTCCGGTTATTTATACTAAACCTAAGCACGTTTATAAACCGAAAGGGGCTAAACCGGGGATGGTTATTTATAAACATGAAACGGTGATTTGGGGGAACCCTCACCAGGCAAAAATCCCATTGTGATATTAATATTTTTGCAATTGTTTTTAATTGGAGTTCAACCAATTTTCTACTTGCAAATTAGGAATATTTTCAAAATGTCGAATATTATTTGTGATTAGAATAAACTGACGAGAACGAGCGACTGCTGCAATTATGGCATCCAGTTCTCCGGTCGGTTTTCCAATTTTTCTTAATTCAGCCTGTATCTTCCCAAATTCTAAGGAAGCTGGTAAATCAAATTCAATAATTGGGATTAAACTAATAAATTCATTTAAAGTTTTTAAATTCTCCTCAACTCGACGAGAACAATACACCCCTTTATATAATTCGGCAATCACAATTGTAGACAAGTAGGATGTCTCTGTTTTGATAGTAAACTCAGAAACAGCCAGAGGATTATTTTTTAATAAAGCAATACAAATATTAGTATCTAGTAAATACATAGTTTTAATCAAAATCAATCATTTTTCTACCTTGATAGTGATGGCGTTCTTTATCTATTTCTGAAAAAATATCATCGAGTTCGGGTTGATTTTGCCACGCTCCAAAAATAGCTCTTAAACGGTTCAGGCGTTCCGACAAACTTAAAATTGGTACTGTTTTAACTTCAACCGTAATTTCTACGCCGTCAGGTAGGTCAATATCTTGCAATAATTCAATAGTTTTGCCTCTTTTTATCCCTTTAACTTGCATAGTATCCTTAAAGAGTTTTGTGGTTCAAAATTAGCTGTTCTCTGTTCCCTGTTCCCTGCTATAACTATTTTAATTCAAGTAAGCGGATTGACAACTAATCATAATTTCCTGAGTCCGGGGATAGGATTGTAAATATTGTGAAAACAGTTGACCATCAAAACTTCTAGGATCTCGTCTTTCCCCCGAACGGTCAACCGCCGCATGGGTTGTAATTCGGGCATCAGGAACCCCGGTTTTTGCAATTAACCAGGCTAAAGATTGATATTGTGCAGTCGTATAACCACTATGAGAATTGCCATTATTCCGACCATCCACAGGGGTTTCTAAAGAAACATGATAGGCAAAATTATTCACTGAAGGAGAACGTTTAGGATGGGTTTTTACGGTTTCCGTTCCCGTTGAACTAGCAAATACCGAATTTCCCGCGCCAAAAGCTCTTAAATCCGGTGGAACAATATAAACAATATCCCCGGTTAACATAATTAAAGTATGATAACTGGCTTGATTATCCGCCGAAGCTTGGGCATTTTGAAACAAATTCACCGCACTATAAGCATCCGATACGGTTTCATGGAGCACCACAATCGGGGCATTATTCACAGGTTGGCCATTAATATCATATAAAAATCGTTGTCCGTAATTCGTCCCATTCGCCAGGGCTTGATATTCATTGGGAGTGTAACCCGCCCCGCCTTGCAGATTGGCCGTTTGCACATCCGTTGGCCGGCGAAACCGATATAACGTCACCGGATTAACGGCTGGCCCCGGTCTACCATTAACGGGAGGATTCGGGTCGGGTTGGAGGGCACAGGTTCCGGGTACAGGGATATTATTAACATTAACCAGGGTTTCTGGCTCCTTTTCCTGGGGCGGTTCGGCGGACTCCTCATCGGCCACCAGTTTGACCTCTGGGGGTTCTGGGGGTGGAGAGACGGTTTCCGCCATCACCCGCTCAAAGGCTGCGGGCGTGGGCCGTTGTTGCCAGAGGGTCATCCCTTGAGCCACAATCCAATCTTGATTTTTCAGTCCAATTGTTACCCCCACCGCCAATAAATAGAGGGTTAACAGTAGAATCGGAGTCCATTTTCTCATGGGTGAGTTTAGCCCGGTTGAAGTGCAGTGTTTTCCAGTGTACAACAACAATTAATCAAGCAAAAAAAATCCACTGGGGGTGAACCAGTGGTGAGGAACGAAACGTGATTTAACTTGGGTGTGAGGAGTTAACTTGCCTTTGATTTATAGATTATCGTCGGGATATGAAGTTAATATGTCAATCCGATGACATTTATATGAAGTTTTGCCCGTCTAAGCCAGACTGCAAACGGGAAAAGGTTTATAGCAGTCGCGCCTGGGGTGTTAGAACATAGACTCATGCTAAAAGCTAAACAGAGAAATCTTTTTCTTCCTGTTCCCTGTTCCCTGTTCCCTGTTCCCTGCTATATAATACCTGACGAATTATATCAGAAGTGACAATATCTGTTACCGTTGCGGCTCCGATGCGCGTCGGTAAGACAAATCGGACTTTTCCCGCTTTCACTTTTTTATCCGTTTGTAGACTCTCTAAAATTTCATCAATCTTGAGTCCGGGGGGAAGTTGGGTCGGTAATTTTGCCTTTTCAATCATGGCCAACTGACGGCGATCGCTTTCTTGATCCCATAATCCTAATTTAAGGGCGATTTGACTGGCGGCGACCATACCAATTCCCACCGCTTCCCCATGAATGACCACGGTATATCCGGTTAAACTTTCAACGGCATGACCAATGGTATGACCATAATTCAAAATTGCTCTTAACCCCGATTCTTTTTCATCCTGACTCACCACATCGGCTTTACTTTGGCAGGAACGGGTTAAAATTTCTTGTAATAATCCACTATCTAAAGATTGAATATTATCTAAGTTTTGGGATTGTTCTAATTTATCAAATAATTTATGATCCCAAATCACACCATATTTAATCACTTCTGCCATTCCCGCTCGAAATTCTCGCTCAGGAAGGGTTTGTAAAACATCGGGATCAATTAAGACTAATTTCGGTTGATGAAACGCCCCAATTAAATTTTTTCCCTGGGGATGATTGACCCCGGTTTTGCCTCCAATAGACGCATCAACCATCGCTAATAAAGAGGTAGGAACTTGCACCACATTAATTCCCCGTAACCAAGTTGCCGCAGCAAATCCGGTCATATCTCCAATAATTCCTCCTCCCAAAGCAACCATGGTGGAGGAACGTTCTAATTTATGTTTTAAGGCCCCATCATAAATTTTTTGCAGGGTTTCGGGGGTTTTATATTCTTCTCCCGGGGGAAGGGTACAAATAGCCACATCAAACCCGGCTTTTTCTAAGGCGGTGCGGGTGCGTTCTCCATAATAATTAAAGATTTCCGGGTTAGAAACTAATAATACTTTTTTACCTAAATTTAAGGAGGTCATCTCCTCCCCTAGTCGGTCTAAATTTCCAGCACCGATCGCAATATTATAGGATAATGAACCTAAATTTACTCTAATAATTGAATCCATTTTTTCCCCTTATCAAGTTATTTCTAAAAATTGTATTCCATTTTTAACCCGTTGCGGATAGTCACAGAATGATCACTCATGATTCAATAGAGTAATGTTTATGGAGATGTCTAATGATTACAGTCGATGGCGCGATCGCTTACGTGATTATTTATGTGGGCGCTTTAGTTGCAGCAGCAGGAATTATGTTTACCCTGCGTGCGGTTAAACTGATTTAATTTTACCCCGTAGAGACGAGCCACGGCGCGTCTCTACCCGTTGTTGCGCCGTTGTTGCGCATCTTCTCTTAATGAGAGGCGTGAACGCCTCACTATGTTGTTGCGCTTGAGCGCATCTTCTCTTAATCAGAGGCGTGAACGCCTCACTACGTTGTTGCGCTTGAGCGCATCTTCCCTTAATCAGAGGCGTGAACGCCTCACTACGTTGTTGCGCTTGAGCGCATTTTCTCTTAATCAGAGGCGTGAACGCCTCACTACGTTGTTTAATCAAATCTCCTCTCCATTCAAGAAAATTCGAGTTTGATCGGATAATCCCGCATTATTCCCTAATTTAACCCCGACCACTTGCGCTTCGGAAATCCCACTACGGAATAGATTAGCACCCTGTAAATCAGCGTATAATAAAATAGCATCTTTGAGATTAGTATGACGAACAATTGCATCTCTTAAAGACGCATAAGTGAAATCAACCTGCATTAAATTAGCTCGAGTTAAATCTGCTTTAGTTAAATCAGCATAACTCAGATTACTTTGGGCTAAATTAGTATCTCTCAGTTGGGAATTAATTAAAATAGCCTGAGTTAAATTGGCTTGATTAACCATTGCGCCCATAAGATTTACATTAGATAAATTGGTGGATTGTAGGTTAGTCTGAGATAAAATAGCATTTTTTAGATTAGCTCCTTCGAGATTGGCTCCTTCGAGATTGGCTCCTTCGAGATTAACTTCTTCCAGATTGGCTCTTTTTAAATTAGCGCCTTTTAAATTAGCGCCTTTTAAATTAGCTCCTTTTAAATTAGCCAGACTCAGGTTAGCCCGTTGTAAATTAGAGGCCGATAAATCTACTTCAGTTAAATCAGTATTTTCTAAATTTGCTTCTTGTAAATTCGCTTTTGTGATAATTGCTCCTCTTAAATCAGCACGATTAAAATTAGCCTGTTGCAAATCCGTAGCCGTTAAATTAGCGTGTTTTAATTCAGCCCGACGAAAATCTGTTTTAATTAAATTAGCATTCGTGAGATTCGTATAATTAAGATTAGAAATAAAAAATTTAGTTTCTGTAAAAATTCCCTGACTTAAATCCGCATGGCTGAGTTTAGCTAGGCTTAAATCTACTCGAATTAGTTTAATAGATTTTAAATCCATGTCGCGCAAATCTGCACCCCGTAAATCCTGACCTTTTAACTCAATTTCTTTGATATTGGTATGGCGTAAATCTGGGCCTTTAAATTGACAAAATAAACGATAGGTGTCTAATTCTGTTTCTGACTGAGTTCCGGGGACTAAATCTTTGGTTTTGACTAAAAAATATTGGACATTTTCTGTAAATAAGGTAAAGACTAAATTAAAAATTTCTAAAAAGTGAATTAACCCTTGGCAACGGATTTCCGCATGGTCTTGATAGAATTGAACTAAATTGGCAATACAAATATCTAAATAGGTTCGACAGGGGCTCCCCAATAATACTAATTTGAGCAGTAAAATCACGAAAGTCAGTTGATTTCCCTGACGAATCATTAAGTTAAATAAAAATGAGGGAGGTTTCCCCTGTTCGATTAATAAAAACTCAATCAGTCGGTTGCAGGTTCTAATAATCAGGGCTTTATTAACAATTTTTTCATCATTAAGACAATACAAATATTGTAATTTTTCTTCTATTTTGTCTCTGAGAATATTAGCAGGATATTGCTGACTGAGATTAAACAACAAATATTGAGGTAAACATTGCTTAAATTGTTGATAATTAAAATTCTGACTATTTTGTAAAAATAAATTGGCTTGAGTGCCATAATTAAAGACTCGCTGGGTGGAAATTGTTTGTTTAATTAAACTCACGACTTCATCCCCGAGTTGGGTAGGATTATTCAGTTTGCGATTTCGACCCGTTGGCGAGTCCAACCGGGCAATATACATTGCTAAATCAAATTTATATTGATCTTTAAGCTGTTTTACTAAATTACGAGCGACTTCTTTTTGTTCTCTGGAATTGCGAGGATTCAGGTATTGAGGAACTAATAAATAGGATTGATAACGGCTACTCCAATTATTGCGATCAAAATTCGCACATTGCAGTAAATTTTGATAATCTTCACTGTTTAAAAAGTTGTTAACCCATAGAATCAGTCGGCTTTCTTGAATCGATAAATAGGTTTGATTAATATCCGGGGAATTTGATAATCTTTGGATGAGGTTTTTAATCAACCTTTGTTGACGTCTCAGCAGCCAATTATTAATCAGAATATAGCAACATCTTTGAATTGTACTATGAAAACAAGATTCCCCGGTTTCCACACTCAGAATAGTCTCTAAAGCCCTTTGTACTTTGGGTTCGCTGGGACAGAGCAGGTAGAAGAATAGTTGTTCAAAGCTATCTAAAACAGCTTCTGCACTCGATGTTTGTACCCCATGCAGGAAAAACTCATAGATCGCTTCTGCTGTCACACCCAAAGGAGTAGAAAAGGAGTGACCGGTAGAATGGTCGGAAGTGTGATAGGAGTTGCTAATCAATTTTTTCCTGACCCAATAAACGGTTAGATGCCCTGAGTAATAATACTCCTAAGACCATCATAGCTGTCTTTCAGATAATTGGCAATATTTAATCATTGCTTTATATTAATTTTACATCAATAATAGATTTGTGAAGATTAAAAGTTAACTGGGAATTTTATCTATAATTTAGTAATCTCCCCCGTCCCCACCGTCCTCACTACTACCCCCAAATAAATAAAACTTGGGTCTGTGATCGGGGTATAATAGAGAGTAATCTCAGACTAGCAGATTGAAAACTATTTAATCTGAGGTTTATTATGTTAGCTGAATTAGAGCAAATGTATGTGTCTTATAATTTTGCACCTAGGGCAGATTTGCTAGTTATTGATGATACACTAGCGAATTTAAGGCTCTTAGTCAATCTCCTGCGAGATAATGGCTACAAAGTTCGAGCGGTTAGTAATGGTTACGAGGCTCTGGAGACGATTAAAAAGAGTCCTCCCGACTTAATTTTATTAGATATTCTGATGCCGGATTTATCCGGTTATCAAGTGTGCCAAATCCTCAAACAGGATATCATAACTCAGGATATTCCGATTATTTTTTTGAGTGCTTTGAGTGATGGATTAGATAAAGTTAAAGCATTTAGTGTAGGAGGTTCAGATTATATTACCAAACCCTTTCAAGTCGAAGAAGTATTAGCTCGCGTCAAAAATCAACTCACCATTCAATGGCACAAAAAACAACTTCAGCTTGAAATTTTAGAACGGGAACAGGCTCAAGAGGCTTTAAGAACCCAATATCAACGGGAACAAGCCTTAAACCGAGTCATTCGGGCGATGCGTAATTCCTTAGAAATATCAACGGTATTTTCTACGGCGGTCACGGAAATTGGTCAACTTTTACAAGCTGATTGGGTAGCGATTATTCAACATTTATCTGAATCGGAAACTTGGCAACCCATTGTTGAATATTTTCCTAATTCTGATCTGGCTAAATTAGTCAATGTCAAACTCTCTAATACGGGTTTTTTATTAACAGAACGGTTGAAATTATTGCAGACTTTTTGCGTCGAAGATCCCGAAACCATAATTAATCCCTTTAATCAGGATTTGGTTGAACAATATTCTAGGATTTGGTTGCCGATTCCTGTGGATGCTAATGGGGATGCGTGGGGTAGTTTAAGTATTGTGAGACATCACTCTGTCCCTTGGTCAGAAAGCGATGTAGAACTGGCTGTCGTGGTTACGGATCAATTAGCGATCGCCATCGAACAATCTCAACTTTATCAACAATTACACCAAGTTAATCAAGAATTAGAAAATCTAGCCAATTTAGACGGATTAACCCAGGTGGCAAATCGCCGACGGTTTGATCAAATTTTAGAACAAGAATGGCTCAGACTCCGACGGGAAAAACTCCCCCTTTCTCTAATTTTAGCTGATATTGATTATTTCAAATTATATAACGATACCTATGGTCATTTATCCGGGGATGATTGTTTAAAACAAGTTGCCCAAACTATTAATCAAAGTCTAAAACGTCCTGCGGATTTAGTAGCCCGTTATGGGGGAGAAGAATTTGTTGTGATTCTTCCTAATACCTCCCTACCAGGAGCAATACAAGTCGCGGAAAAAATTCGAGAAGCCATTTATAACTTGCAATTATCCCATGAAAAATCCCCAGAAAAAGGTGTAGTAACCCTGAGTTTAGGCGTTAGTAGTTTAATTCCTTTAGGAGACGAAAAACCACAAATATTAATAAAAAAAGCCGATAAAGCTTTATACAAAGCTAAAAATAATGGTAAAAATATTGTTTGTTATTTTTGATTTAAACCCAATTTTTCAATTCAGATCATTCTAGGTATATCCACTAAAAAGGGCAGGTGTTATGATGAGTAATAAACGGTCATTTTCATCAAATCCTACTCAATGTTTAGGAGATATTAACGGTTTTTCTGCGCGAATCAATTTATTGATATTAGGGTTAGGATTTATACTTTTAGTCACGGGTATCAGTCAACTGATTTTTACTTCTTATCTTCCTATCTCTATAATTCATAATCTGATTAGTTTGATTCTAAGTGGATTAATTGTATTCGTTTATGGTTATAATATTTGGATTAAAATTAAATCCTCTCACAGAGAATTAATTAGAGTCTCTGAAATTGATCAAGATATTAGTGATCGCCAACAACTAGAAGCAGAATTACTCCAAAAACAACAATTATTAGACGCTTTTATTACCAGCGCGCCCCTAGGGATGACGATTCTGGATACGGAACTCAAATATACTTTTATTAATCAAGCTCTCGCCGATATAAATGGGGTTTCCGTGGCCGATCATATTGGTAAAACTCCTTGGGATATCGTACCCGAAATCGCTACTCAACAACAAGAAATGTTCCAAGAAGTTTTGAATACTGGAAACACAATTCTTTCCGTTGAAATTTCTGGAGAAACCCCCAAACAACCCGGGATTAATCGCACTTGGTTAATCTCTTATTTTCCGATCAATTCACCAGATCAAAAACCCATCGCCCTAGGAGTGGTTGTCGCCGAAATTACCGACCGTAAACAGGTAGAAGCCGCCCTGAGAGACAGTGAAGCCCGTTTCCGAGGGATTTTTAATCAAACCTTTCAATTCATGGGACTATTAACCTGTGAAGGACTGACCTTAGAAATTAATCAAACTGCCTTAGATTTTTCGGGTTTAAAACTTCAAGAAGTCGTGAATCAACCTTTTTGGAAAGGGTGCTGGTGGCCGATTTCTGCCCAATCCCAAGCCCAACTCAAAGATGCAATTAATCGAGCGACTCAAGGAGAATTTATTCGCTATGAAATTAATATGTTAGCTCAAGATAATCAAATTAAAACCATTGATTTTTCCCTGCGTCCTTTATTAGATGAAGATGGAATAGTAAAACTTTTAATTGCCGAGGGACGAGATATTACAGAACACCAAACTTTGCAACGAGAACTAGCCCAACGAGAATCCTGGTTAGATGCTTTTTTTGCTTGTGCTCCCGCCGGATTATTGATTTTAGATGATCAAAAGAAAATTATCAAAATTAACAATGCGATCGCTAAAATGCACAAAATTTCTCCCAAGGATCATATTGGGCAATCAATTCAGAATGTTTTTTATGAATATACAGCAATTTTAGAATTTGTTTGTGATGAAGTATTAAATAAAGGCAACCCGATTCTGGATTTAGAAATTAGTGGGGAATATATGCAACCCGGAATTAGGAGTTATTGGATGGCATCCTTTTTCCCCCTATCTACTAATATTAAAAGTGGGGCATCGGGAGTAGGTGGAGTGTTATTAGATATCACGGAACGTAAGCGAGTAGAATTAGAATTACGGTCTGTCAGTGAACGGTTGCAATATTTATTAACCGTCACTCCCGTTGTGATTTTTAGTTGTCAACGGGATGGAGATTATGAAATTACATTTATTAGTGATAATGTTTATCGTTTATTGGGTTATACTGCCCAGGAATTTATGAGAAATTCTGGGTTTTGGTTACATCATGTTCATCCTGAAGATATTCAACTATTCCGTTCAGGATTAAAGCAGATTTTAAAGCGAGATTTCTTTAATTATGAATATCGATTTCTACACGCTGACTATACCTATCATTGGTTAGATATGCAAATGCAGTTAGTCAGAGATCCTAAAGGTAGACCTTTAGAAATTGTCGGATATTGGGTTGATATTAATGAACGTAAAAAAGCCGAATCCGAACTCAAAATCACCCAAAGACGCTTACAAACAGTCATTGAAACTATTGGAAATGGGATTACCTTGAGCAATACCCAAGGCAAATTTTTAATCTTTAATTCCCAAATGGAAAGGATCACGGGATATGGGGTAGAAGACACTCAAAGTCACCCCGATTTTATGCGCTTACTTTATCCTGATAGCCTAGGTTATCAACAGGCTGGAGAACGATTACAACAGGTAGTTAATGAAGGGTCATTACATAATATTGAAACCACTATTATTACTAAATTAGGAGCCACAAAAACCCTATTAGTTTCAACGGTATTATTAGCCGATGAACGGGGAGAACTATTTTTAACAGTTTATCAAGATATTACGGAAAGGAAACAAACTGAAGCATCTTTACAAGCGGTTAATGATTTATTACAAGCGACCATTCAAGCCGCCCCCGTTGCGATTGATGTTATTGATCATAATGGTAATATATTAGTTTGGAATCCATCGGCTGAACGGATTTTTGGGTGGAGTTTTCATGAGGTAATCGGTCAAAAATTACCGATAATTCCTAGAGATTCTCAACAGGAATTTGAACAAATGGTTGAAAATACTTTTTCAGCTAATACCTTCAGCCAAGTGGAAACAAAACGTCTACGAAAAGACGGATCTTTAGTAGATATTAGTTTATCTACAGCTTTAGTTAGAAATTCCCAAGGTCAAATTATTGCCTCCATGGGAATTTGTGAGGATATTAGTGAACGTAAACGCACGGAGGAATCTTTACGCCGTTACGAGAGAATTGTGGCGGCGACAACGGATCAAATTTGTTTGATTGATCGTAACTATACCTATCAGTTAGCTAACCCGGCTTATTTGAGTCTTTATCATCAAGTTTTGGAAGCATTAATTGGTCGTCCGGTGATGGATTTTGTCGGTCAATACCAATTTGAACAGATTATGAAACCTAACTTAGAAAAGTGCTTAGAAGGAGAAGTTATTCATTATCATTGTTGGTCAAATTCACCTCCCCTAGGTCATCAATTTTTGAGTATTACCTACGCTCCTTATTATGAACTCAATCAGAATATTTCTGGGGTGGTAATTAGTATTAGAAATTTAACCGAACTCAAAATTGCTGAAGAAAAATTACGACAAAGTGAAGAAGCATTAGTAGAAGCTCAACGGATTGCTCATATTGGCAATTGGAAATTTGATGTCGCCACTCAAAAAATGATTTGGTCAGAGGAAATGTTAAGAATTTTTGGCTTAGAAAAATCCCAGACTGAATCGAGTTATGTAGAGTATTTACAGTATGTTCATCCCGAAGATCTTCGCCCTATTGAATATCATATTAAACAAGCAATTAAAACCGGAATTTCCTTTGAACTCGATCATAAAATTATTCGCGCAGATGGTTCAATTCGTTATTTAGAAGTTCGGGGAGAAGGAGTTAGAGATGAACAAGAAAATATTATACAACTGTTTGGAACCGCTTTAGATATTAGCGATCGCAAACAAGTTGAATTAGAACTCCAAACAGCGAAAGAATCCGCAGAAGTTGCCAATAAAGCCAAAAGTATTTTTATTGCTAATATGAGTCATGAGTTAAGAACTCCCTTAAATGCAATTCTGGGATTTGCTCAATTAATGAGCCATGATTCCGCCCTTCCGGCCTATCAACAAGAAAATTTAGAAATTATTCGCCGGAGTGGTGATTATCTGCTCCATTTAATTAATAATGTTTTAGATTTATCCAAAATAGAAGCCGGACGGATGACCGTTGACGAAAGTACCTTTGATCTGAATTATTTAATTTTATCCATCTGGGAAATGTTCCGCTTAAGAGTAGAAACTAAAGGATTAAAATTTTGCCTCAATCTTCAGCCGAATGTCCCTCAATATATTATTACAGACTCGAATAAACTTCGACAAATTTTAATTAATATTTTGGGAAATGCTATTAAATTTACCCAGAAAGGCAGTGTGAGTTTAACTGTATCTCTAGGGAGTGAAGAAGAACCTTCAATCCCTAGAATTCAAAGGTCAATAGTAAATAACCAACCCCCACTCCTCAACGGTCAAGGTCAATACCTCAGCCTGAAATTTGAGGTGGAAGATACAGGAGCGGGCATTGCTGAGGCAGAATTAAATAATATTTTTGATGCGTTTATTCAAAGTCAATCGGGGAAAAAAGCCCTAGAAGGGACGGGTTTAGGACTCACTATTACTCGGAAATTTGTTGAGTTAATGGGGGGAGATTTGGGCCTTAAAAGTACCCTGGGTGTTGGGAGTATTTTTTGGTTTCAAATTCCGGTATTAGTCACCCAGGGAAGCCCCATTCAATCCTTAGAAATTAGTCGCCAGGTCTTGAGTTTAGCTCCGGGTGAACCGGAATATAAAATTTTAGTCGTCGATGATCAACCCGAAAATCGGCAATTGATGATTAAATTATTAACTCAAATTGGCCTCCGGGTGAAAGAGGCTCAAAATGGACAAGAAGCTCTGGATTTATGGGAAGAATGGCAGCCCGATTTGATTTGGATGGATATTAGAATGCCGATTATGAATGGTTATGAAGCCACTCAACGAATTCGCGCGAGTTTACAGGGTGACAATACTGTGATTATTGCCTTAACCGCCTATGCTTCCAAAAGCGATCGCAACCTAGCTTTATCGGCCGGATGTAATGACTACTTGAGTAAACCCTTCCAAGAAGATGAACTATTCAGTAAAATGGCTGAATATTTGAAATTAAAATATGTCTATGCCGACTCTACCCCTTCCGCCGCCCAGTCCTCTGTTCTCTCATCTTCAGTTAACCCATCCTTAACCTCTGAAAGTTTGTTAGTGATGTCGAAGGAATGGATTATCGCCCTACAGGAGGCCTCTCTCCTCTGTGATGAAGAAGAAGTTCTGCATCTAGTCCAACAAATCCCCCCCGAACATCAAACTTTAGCCACGGGTTTGAGATCTTTAGCCCGGGATTTTCAGTTTCAACAGATTCGACAGTTGACCTTTAGTAAATAGCTCGCTGCAAAGACCAATAATCGTTATTGACACTCAGAGGCATAAAGACGCCCTTGATTCTAACTTCAACCTAGATACTTGCTCCGCCAGGGTTTCCCCAAGCAGAGTAGAGGTTTCTAGTCCATTAGCGTTACTTCGGGGATGCCCTCCCCTAGCTTGTTTGCCAAGATTTAGAATATTAATTGCAGCATTTGTATCTCTATGTAACTCACATCCACAACTACAAATATGGGTGCGGGTTGATAGAGATTTTTTCACAATTACCCCACAATTACTGCATTTCTGAGAAGTGTAATGGGGTGCAACCGGAATGGCTAATTTATCAAATTTAGCCGCAAAATATTCTATCCATTTTCTGAACAAATACCAACTGGCATCACTAATTGATTTAGCTAAACAATGGTTTTTAACTAAATTTCTAACACTTAAATCTTCATAGACCACTACATCGTTAGATGTGCATACGTTACGCGCAATTTTCTTGGCGTGTTCATTCCGTTGTCTACTTACTTTTAGGTGTTTTTTCGCGTAAAATTTTCTCGCTTTCCGTCGCCCCGATGAACCCTTGACCTTTTTGTAAATTTGTCTCTGAGATTGCTTAATTGATTGTTCCGCCTTTCTGGTGAAACTTGGGATTAGGTTCTTGATAACCGTTAGAGTCTGTATAAAACGACTCAATTCCTACATCAAGTCCTATCTCTTTACCAGTTTTAGGTTGAATATCGGCGGCGGATTGGACTGCCATTGAATTTAGGTCAGCAACAAAAGGAAATTCCTTTCTAAGAACCGTGGAATATTTGTTTAAGGCAAATTTATCAATCTTCAATTTTCTTGAATTATCCATCCAATACCGAATCGCTTTATTGCGAATGAATTGGGTGGTGCGAATTGCTTGATCAATCACCCAATTCATTCGCAA
>DATNRE010000421.1:0-3830 GCA_036703685.1 Candidatus Obscuribacterales bacterium | reverse complement strand
CATGGCCTGACAGCCTCCTTGTCCGAGGGTGGGGGTGGAAGCATGGGCGGCATCTCCTAATAGTGCAACTCGACCTTTAACGATTGTTTTTAAGGGGTCTAAATCATGAATCTCTAAACGGTTTAATTCCTGGGGATTGAGATTTTCTATTAAGTGTTGAATAGGAGACGGCCATTGAGCAAAAATTGATTTTAACTCCCGTTGACGATACTCCGGTTCAACAATTGTTCCCTTAACCATCGGACAACCAAAGAAATAATAAAATCGATTATTTCCTATGGGCATCATCGAGGCTCGTTTACTTTCTCCGACATAAATTACCCAAGTATTTTTATCACCTAAATTGGGATTAATTTCAATTAATCCATTCCAATTCACATAACCCGCATAACGCAATTCTACCGGATGACCGACCACATAATCTCGCAATTGAGAATGAATACCATCGGCGGCAATTAAGAGGTCGCCTCGGGTTTGATATCCATTGGCAAAATAGGCAGTAACACCCTGGGTATCCTGTTCAATGCCAATACATTGAGTATCCAGTTTAACGGGTTCAATATTATTATTAAAGGCATTTAAAAGCAGGGATTGTAATTCCGTTCGAGACACGGGATAGGGTCGCTGTCCTACGGTTTCAGTTACGGGATAGAGATTAATTTGATTGTATAATTCATCGGTATGGCTGCGATATTCCATCCTATCCATCTATCCACCAATTTTGGCAATTTCATCCCCCAACCCTAAACTATTGAGAACTTTAACCCCGTTTGACCAAATAGAAATTCCGGCTCCGGCGGGGCGAATTTCCCTAGTTTTTTCATAGATTTCTACGGTATATCCTGCCCGTTTTAGGGCTAAACCCGTGGTTAAACCGCCAATTCCTGCACCGATAATAATAACTTTAAGATGATTCATAATTTTAAGGATTAGAAGATTGTTCTAGGGCAATTTGACTATAAATTTTTAAGGCAGAACTCCAAACTAAATAACCTTGTTGATTCAGATGTAAACCATCGGTGCTTAATTCCGGTTTTAAATTGCCATCTGCATCGGTAAAAAGGGAATGTAAATTTAAAAAATAAGCTCCTTCTTCCTCGGCAATAAATTTTAACTCTTGATTTAAGTGACGAATTCGTTGATTGGGAATTTTTAATAGGTGTTCCCGTCCTTCCCAGTTAGAATTTTTATCACTATGGGGAAGAATAGATTGCACCACAATTTGAGCATCGGGATGTACCCAACGTAAATCCCTAACAATCTCTCGATAATTATTTAATAAGGTACTATCATCTATGCCCCGAATTAAATCATTAATGCCAATCATGACAAAAATAGTTTCCGGTTGAGTGATATCAAATAACTTCACCCGCTTTAATAAGCCCGTGGAAGTTTCCCCAGAAATCCCTTGATTTAACCAGGTTCTTTCCTGGGGTAAAAGTTCCGTGGGAAACCACAAACTCAAGGAATCTCCCGCTAAAATAGTTAAACGTTCCGGGGGGTTGTTGGCCACGGCATTGGCTTCGCGCCTCAACTGTTCCACCCATTGTTCATAAGTCCAACGATGACGGGGAAGACCTGTCAACGCCGATTCTGGCGGGGGTAACTGATAGGTTTGAACCCCATCCGTCGGGGCCGTGGCATCGGAAATAGATTGTCTGTGCATCATCAAACCTAGAATGATAAACAAGAGTAATCCATTGCCGATTAAGGATATCCAAGCCCAAGACGGAATTGTTTTCGAGCGATAAACACGCAGATTCCAATGGTGCTTAAACAAGACTAACTCAACCTAACCTGTTCATTTAATATTTAACCTTGGTTTCTCCCCATCGACAAAAAATCCCCGGCTAGGGGAAGCAGGGGAGGCAGGGGAGGCAGGGGGAGCAGGGGAGGCAGGGGGAGCAGGGGGAGCAGGGGAAGCAGGGGAGGCAGGGGGAGGCCGTAATACCCTCAACCCTCAACCCTCAACCCCCAACCCTCAACCAAATATTAATTAATAACGAGTTTTGAAGGTACTGCCTTCGGAGGGAAAGCTAGAACCCGAACTACCCATACCTGGGCCGACTTCATCCTTGAGGAATCCGGCGTAGGCTTCCATGCCGTGTTCGGCAATGTCTAGTCCTTCAAATTCCTGTTCAGGATGTACCCTTAACCCGACAGTAGCTTTTATGGCTAACCAGAAAATCGTACTCAGAGCCACGGTAAATCCGCCGACGGCAAGAATACCGAGGATTTGGATACCCAAATTAGCCCCGCCGAAAATGCCCGCGGCTAAGGTTCCAAAAACTCCACACACCAAGTGAACAGAGGTTGCACCCACGGGGTCATCAATTTTGATGCTGTCAAAGAAACCCACGGAATAGACCACTATCACCCCGGCAATCGCCCCAATAATGACGGCGCTCAGGTAGCTGACGGAATCACAACTGGCTGTAATTGATACTAAACCTGCTAAAACCCCGTTAATAATCATGGATAAATCGGGTTTACCATCCTTAAACCAGGAGGTGGCGGTGGCAGTGATGGCTCCGGCGGCGGCCGCTAAGTTGGTGGTGACAGCGATGTAAGCAATTTGTTCATTCGCAGCTAGGGTGGAACCGGGGTTAAAGCCGAACCAGCCTATCCACAGGATTAAACATCCCAGGGTGGCGATACTCATGTTATGACCGGGAATCGCGCGAGATTGTCCATCGGCTCCATATCGACCTAAACGGGGCCCTAGGAAAGCAGCCCCCATTAATGCGGCCCAACCACCAACGGAGTGAACGGCAGTTGTCCCGGCAAAATCCTTGAATCCCGCTTGAGCTAACCAGCCCGAAGCATCCCAAATCCAGTGACCTGTAATTGGGTAGGCAATCCCCACCAACAGTAAACTAAAGAGTAAAAAGGCAATAAATTCAATGCGTTCGGCAACGGCCCCCGACACAATCGTGGCTGCGGTTCCAGCGAAGGCAACTTGAAACAAGAAATAGAGAGAAACAGGTAATCCGGCAGGAAAGGGGCTTAAACCGTAGGTTTCTGGCTGTCCCGTCAGGAAATAACCACCTCCGCCAATCCAAGGGTTATCTCCCCCAAACATAAAGGAGAATCCAAAACTCCAAAAAATTAGGGTGGCTAAGGCAAAAACAATTAGGTTTTTGGCCAAAACGTTAACGGCATTTTTCTGGCGACAGAAGCCCGTTTCTAACATACAGAAACCCGCATTCATAAAAATCACCAGAATCGAGGCAATTAAAACCCAGGCAATGTTTAAATAACCCTGAACCATTTCCGCCGTCAGGGGGGGAGCATCGGTTTGAGCAACGGCAGCGAAACTCCAAACTCCAACAATAATCGCTGTTAGGGGGATACAGGCTAACCAAGTCGGAGACAGCCATCGAGAATGCTGTAATTTTGAAATCGCTGTATTGATTTTCGCGGTGAAACGACTCACATTTTTGTGTCGTCGGTTTTCTGGATGGGTAGTTCTTTTGGAGATAAACATCATGTTGGGTTTATGAATCGATATTCGTAGAAGAAACCAATTGCACACATCTATTGAGGTATGAAAAATCGGCTAAAGATTAATCAGGGTTTTTGTGTTTTACGTTCAACGTTATCTCAGAGAGATTGTCCATCAAGCTAATGTTGAATCTTTAGCTAAAGTGCTAATAATTTTTGATAGATTATTAACCGAATTTCTGTATTAAGCAATACAGTTTTTCCAATGGTTTTCAATTATGGGTCAGTTTTGGTTGTGGGTCAACCATCAACGGTCAAGAGCCTCTCACTGGTTTTGTTAACCTTAGACTCCAGGGTTTGTTTGACCGGAATTTCTATCAAAAATT
>DATNRE010000420.1:0-5148 GCA_036703685.1 Candidatus Obscuribacterales bacterium | reverse complement strand
GATAAAAACGTCTAACCATTTTTGACTTCCTTGTTAAATTAGATTTACCTTGCCTTTAATCTAATTCAGCTTTGTGGCAGATTTAAAGAGATTCACAAAGAAAAAGTCTATTATAGTTTTCGGCAAATTTCAAAGGATTTCAAACGTTACTATTAACGTAGCTATTTATGTCAAAATCAGCAGAGTTAAAAACAACTCCGTTGTGATCAGCTAATAGGATTGGTTTTTTGAACGTTGAGAGATATAAGTAGGCATTTTCAAAATAAACATAACCAACCCCACGCTTCCTAATCCCTTTAACTTCTTGACCAAATACATTTCTTTTTGGCGGGATAGTTGGGTAAGCGACATTAGCTTGTTCTACTTCCGTGTAACGCAGCTTCCACGGCTCGTAAGTAATTCCAGCAACCTTGCATAATTTTTTAAAAATTTCCTGCCCTTCGGGTTTATTATAAAAATATCCCCAGGTTAACAATCCCTCTTTTTTATTATTATAAGAAACTGTATCTTTGCCCTTATGCCATTTATAGGGAGTAGGTAATACAAATTCGTCTTTTATTTTCTTACTAAATTTTTCAATATCGGCGGCAGATAGGTTATTTTTCTCATTAGTCCAATCTTCAGAAGCGTCTATTCTAAAAGATAAATGCCCCTCTAGGGGTTCATATCCTTCTTCAACATCTTCATCTTTTTCATAGAAATTAAGAACAACCTGCGGTTTACCTTTGTTGCTAATCAATGGAAATCCCGCTTTTCTACTACCACTTCCAAATCCCCTAATTTCTAATAGTTGATCTACCGCTTTAAGCAAAGAGACTTGTAATTCAACATTTAAGGTATTTCCGCTCAGAATAATAGGCTGATCGTCTTTTCCTTTGAGTTTAACTTGAAATACATCAAATTGAGGTTGGTCTGACGACTCAATCCCTGATTGTAGTTGCTCATCCCCTAGAAATACCGTGGGGGTTTGGGCTCTATTTAGCTTTTCAATTGTTCTGTCGCGCCATTTTCCTTTTTTAGATTGCGTCATTTATTGTTATCGAACGATTAACTAAATTAACTTCAATAAAGTTCATCGAGTGAAAAAATTACAATAAATGGCCAAACCCAGAACCAAAAGTTCTAGTAGGTCTACAAAAGGAGATACCCGGAGACAATCGAACCCTAAAAATCTTTCTGGACAACGGGAGGCTATAAAGTCCGATTTTCAAACACAACTTAACGCAGAAAAAGAGCGCTGGCAGTTAATAGGGGGATTATTTCGAAAATGGGTTAGAGAAGCTTTAGGCTTGCCTGGTAATGACCAGGGCTTGAAATTATATCTGGATCAGATGGAAAACGGTTTCAACCGTACCGCCCAATTTGACCCCAAAGTTAAAATAATTGCTTGGGAAAAGGGTGTTTATCCTGTTTGCATCAGGTTGAATCGCACAGCTACTTTTGTAGAACTGGAGGACGGAAAAGCAATCTTTGCTACAAAAACCAAAGAAGACGAGACACCACAAAAAAATCAGACTGAATCCGAAAACAGAACCTCTAAACTAATCGGTAAAAAACCATCAACAAAATAATATGGCAGAACCTAAACCGAAAGAAAACGATTTTAATATTGAACTGTGGGAGCTAGGCGCAAGCTGGAAACGTTCAGTTGTAGGGGCTTTCAATCAAGAACAAACAGCTAAATATAAAGAATTTTTATCAAAATGCGGATCGAAATTTTATAAGCTAAAAATAGCGGGGACTCAAATTATAAGCTCGTTAAAAGGATTTTTTAAAGGGGCGAAAAAATTTGGGGCAAATGTTATTAATGGCGGCGTTGAACTTTTCCAGTTGATTTCAAAAGGCGATTGGGGGACAATCGGTAAAATTTGGGGAGAGGTTTATAAAAACGATCCTCTGGCGTGGCTTGCCGGTTCCCTTGCCGGGGCTGGAATTATCGGGGTTGCCGGGGCAGGAATTGGTGCGGGGGTTGCGGCTTTGGGTAGTATTCCGATAGTTGCGACTGGCGTCGCGGCTGTTGGGGGTTTTACAGCATGGATTGGGGGCGGGGTGGCGGCTTTAATGTCGTCGCCATTCGTTATAAGTTTAACCGGCGGGAGCCTGGGAACATTCTTAGGGGGATTCGTCAAAGCCGCGCCTAAAATTTATAACTTTCAATGGCAAGTTTCCGATGATCAGTATCAGACCGCCATGGATACCGCTATAGAAAATTTATATGAACCGGCGGGGGAATTTTTGGGGCGCGCGTCGGGCGCTTTCCTTGCTGGAAAATTTAGCAGTATGGGGAAACCGCCACGGGTTCAAATGGATATAACAACCTTGGCATTAATGCACCAAGCCGGGGATGATGAAATTAAAGAAGAAATTGAAGATGCAGCCACCGATTTTTTAAACACCGGTGTCCGGTGCTTTATGGGAATTGGTGTGACTTACCTTTACCAAAATTTTCGTCATTTAGTCCGTTCTGCTTATAACAAATCCCCTGAATTTGGGAAAAAATTCTTAAAAAGTATTCCCAGTGGTGGTGAGACGAATATCGGAGATAGTATCGAAAATTGGGGGAATAAAGGCAATAAAGGGTGGTCAATTAAATCAGAGATAGACTTAGAAGGCAAAATCGAATCTATTGAAGACAAAAAGTTAAAAAATCTCCTAGAAGGATTTTTTGATAATTTCTGGGATAGCTTTAGCGAGTGTGTCGAATACTCCTCCGTCATGAAGGGAGGAGCATATTAGCATATTTTAGCGTTTCATAAAAATACTCATGATGTAGTACCACATACTTTCCCCTGAATCGCTAAAATATGTGTGCAAATACTCTTGGCGGACGGTATTCAAGAAATCTGGTAGCAGTTTTTCTGTGGAACTTTCCCGGTTTTCGTTAAGCGAATTCATGGCAGATTGTACACGGGCTTCTTCTTCTTTATCTTTAGGATTAAACCCTTTCCCTCCTGACCTTTTTTTATCAGCTTTTTCTTTAGGAGAATTGGGGGAAATATCGAACGGCGCTACGAAATGGGAACCTTTTTGATTATATGGAAGCCCTAACCCGTACATAATTGTATAGGCAATAGACAGGGTTTCCAACATTGCGACTTGTTGCTGCGTTGCTAGGACGGATTGTCTGATTAGAATATTTAATCGAGTCGCGCTATCAATTTTACTTTCTAATAAAAGTTCGACTACTTCTTTGAATGCTGACGTTGCATCTGGGTAAAATTTTGTCATCGTCTGATCACCTTCCTTTGCCGGGTCAGCATCTTTTAAAACTGCGGTAAAGGGACTCACTGTATTTAAATCTAGTATTTGAATAATCTTTTTCAAGATATTTGGATAATCATAAACTAATGAATTTCCCACCCCTTCCGGTGCAAAAAGTTCATTAGGTATTTTCATACCTTCTTTTTTCAAATTATCTACCCTCAAAACTTCTGAGGTAATTTTACTATTATAAAGTTCCGCCAATATTAATTGGGGAATTGATTTAAATTGAGTAGTTGATGCTTTTAATCCTTCCTCTTTATTTTTTGCTGTTAGCCATTCTTGATAATCTAAGGGGGTTTTGCCCTCATTATAATCTTTTAACCATCTTAAATAATGGAATTTAGCTTCTTTCTGATCATCCTCAAATTCAAGTTCATCAACGCCAACAGCTACGGCAACTTTCCGATTACTTAGAAGGGCTAAAAATGTATTAAGTTCTAAATAGTTATCCATTTGCATAACTAAATCAGGTTCTGCCAAAACTTTATCAATTTCTTTTTCTAATTTTTTTAAAATTTTACCTGATGTTTTCATCGGAGATAACATTTCGTCAACCGCTAAAACCTTAGCGATTTTACGCATTAAACTAATAGAGGCATCACAGCATTCAGACATATTTTTAGATGGCGGTATGGGACGACGTAGAGTATTTTTCTGTACTTTTAATGCTTCTTCTTTTGACAGTCTATTCCCATGTATTATTGCTCCCAAAAAGATAGTTCCTCCGGCAACTTTGCTGGTAATATTATCAGAATTATAACATCCTTTTGAAGAACTGGAAACAATTCCATTTCTCCAAATGTATGATAAATTTGCGATTCCCTTTTTTAAAGAATCAACCCATATTATTTCATGCGTAATGCTTCTCGTTGGCCAAAAACTATTAGCAAAATACATAGAAGCTCTACTATGTATTTTTATATTTCCCGCCCAATAAAAACTAACATTTCCTTCCCCACTATATTTAGTATTACTTATACCTTGTGCGAGTTCCCACAGAAAACCTTTTGAACGAGAACTCGTTTGACTTCCTGATGTGCCGGTCACATATTCATTAGGTTTTTTTCCGAATGGCGTTGTACTATGTTTGAGAGTAAAACTACATACTGGAATATTGAAATCAGAATCATTATCCCCAAAAAAAATGATATCAGGTAAATTAGAGCTAACCCTTACTGTTGAGAAAGACCCTCCGATTATATTGCATGCGGGATCTCGGTTAGATCCATTCCACCAGTAGTATCCATTAAGGGAATAATATACTAGCCACCCAGGGGTGTCTGGGTAATCCTCAGAATTTGGCTGCGGCCTTTTCGGTGGGTCGGGCGGTGGGGAAAACGGCTCATCTAGTGGATTGTAACCGTCATTTCCACCACTTTCGTCATCATTTCCATCTTCATCCCCATTATCGCAAGTATCCTTACTCACCGCAAAACCGACGCCAAAGTAAGTAACTTGCAGGGTTTGCTCACATTCAGAAATTGATACTTCTACGTCGGCTCCTCCAATTCCCAGGCTTACCGAACCCCCTGTAATCTCTCCTGTGTCCAAGTCTACACCAACCCCGCCCCCAACTCCCACAACTCCACCGGGGATCTTAATTCCCCCAGATACCCCAACTTCATTTGTTGATGTGTCGTAGCTGATATCTCCTCTTAATGGGGATATATCGATATCAACTACCCCCTTAATTTCTACATCTCCGTAGTCGGCCACGGTCACAGAACCACCTAAACTACCGCCTAAACCACTTTTTGATTGACCCTCAGATCCTTTTTCTGCCGAGGTAAAGCCACCTTTTGCCAATGAAATCCCGCTACCGCCTTTTCTTGCCATTAGAAACTTCCCTCAATTCCTGAAACAAGGCACGATTCATCGTGAGCC
>DATNRE010000419.1:0-14854 GCA_036703685.1 Candidatus Obscuribacterales bacterium | reverse complement strand
TTCAATCCTGGGAACAACTACAACAACGATTAAATCTCCTTCCTGAGCAGGGAATTAGAATCTTAGAAATTCCAACAAATCGTAAAACCGATTCCCAATGGCGACAACAATATTTAAGGGAATTAGCAGATAGATTAACGTTTTAGAAACCTGGTTTCTGGAGTTGCCAAACCCTCCGACGTTTTTGACCCGTTGGAATTGAGGGAAATTGATCAAGAAATATAATTTATTGATCAAAATTCTTTATCATTTTTGGTTTATCAATTATAGGAAAATTTTGCCAATTTTGAATATATAAACCTTGATAATACTGTTGATAGTGCCTGAGTTATGCTTAAGTAGTTTACAATAATTACATCTTAAGTTGCGTAAATTTACGGTTTTTTTTTATGATTTTATCCTCTATTATAGAATATAGTAAGTTCGAGCGATCGCTCCTTCTGAACTATTGATCAATATCCCTACCCGCTTTAATTCTCCACATCACCTCCTCTCTGTGTTTTCCATCTACCTCCAATACAAATCATGACAAATAAACCATCATTCGACCGAGCAAAACAAGGTGATCCGCAAGAAATTGCTAGATTAATCACTTATTTAATGACAGAACAAGAAATTATTGCTTTTGCAGAACTCAAGCAAGATTATCTTGAAATTACCTTAGAATCTACTCCGGTTCCTCCCCAACAAAAATCAGTTAAATTTGTTCAGGAGGTAATGCAAAAATTAAACTGTCCTTATATTCAATCAGTTTTAATTAAAGGTAAAGAATTAGCATTAGAAAAACCTGTTTGGACTGAATGTATTAGTTTAGAGAAAAAAACTAAGCCCCTCAAAAACAAATTAAGTCTGAATTTTTACTCTAGGTTAAAATGGCCGGTTTGGTTTCCCTATCCGAATTCTGGATTGAGAACAGTTCTGCTGATCATCTGGATTACATTTATTCTTAAAGTTACTGTATTTTGGGGAGGATTTATAGGGGGTATTACTTCAGATATTGAAACCGATCCCCAAGCTTTTTTACAAGCATTGGGAATTGCATTTTTAATCTCTGGAGTAATTTATTCCTATGTGCACCACTGGATTTTTAATCGTTCATTGCGTTATTTTTCCCCTTGGACACCGCATTATCGAAGTTTATGGGAAGGAACTTATGCTTTAATTGTCTTCTTTTTATCTATACTAATTGTTTTAGGGGTTTTAATTCCTTTCTATCCCATTGAAAATTGTTATCCTTATATTGTGCAAAACTTTCAAGTTCAATATTGCCGTTTTGGAGATCATCAGCAATGGGTAAAATTAGCAGGATTATTACAGATTATTTGCATTTTATATCTCTATCAAATCGAGTATTTGATCCGCCAAAATCCCCGACTTCAAAAAAATGTAATTTTAATGGGATGTATCGGTTTAATTATGGCTGTGTCTATTCCTCTGTATTTTAACAATATAGAAAATATTAAAACTGTCGGTTTTTGGGTTGTTTCTTATCTTCCTGAATGGGGACGCTCAGAAGATATTAAAATCACTGCGGTTTCAAGCATTCCCGATAAAAATACTGAAACCCTCACTCAAGTTAATTATTTTCGAGAGGCTATTACAATAGCAACAAATGCTGCTAATTTAGCACAAACATCCAAATCAAAAGATGAATGGGAATTTGTAGCGAGTCAATGGGAAAAAGCGATGGAAAATATGAAAGCGGTTTCAACTTCTGATATTAATTATGGTAAAGCACAACAACGGGTTATTCAGTATCAAAAAAATCTGGATTATGCTCGTTTAGCTGCTAGTCGTGCTAAATAGTCAAACTAGCTAGACAATTTCTGACCTGAAATTGATCAGATTCTTAATCAGTTAAAAGAATTTTTGAAGATTTTTGCCGATGAAAGTTAATTGAGATTAAAATTGAAGAAAATCGATTATCCTATTAAGAATGGTATATTGTAACTGCTATGTCTCTCACCGAAGAAATTCTATCTCAAATCCCGGGAAATCCTTTAAACGGTCTGCGAAAAGCTGATGAACTTTGGGCGGGATTAAAAAATAATACTCTCCCCCTTCCCCATACCGTTAAACAGGATAGTCAACTTTTAGAAAATGTCGATTATGATGTGGTGATTTGTGGCGGAACTCTGGGAATTTTAATAGGCGCAACCTTAGCGATGAAAGGATGGCGAGTCGCATTAATTGAACGGGGAAAATTGCAAGGACGGGAACAGGAATGGAATATTTCTCGGAAGGAATTAGAGGTTTTTATTGACTTAAATTTATTATCGGAAGTGGAATTAAAAACAGCGATCGCCACGGAATATAACCCCGCCCGTTTGAGTTTTCCCAATGGTGCTGATATTTGGGTTAAAGATGTTCTGAATATTGGAGTTGACCCAGTTTATTTATTAGAAACTCTCAAAACTAAATTTTTAGAAGTCGGAGGGATATTATTAGAAAATACGGCTTATCAAGGGTCTATTATTCATCCTGATGGTGTAGAAGTTATTAACTCCTCTGATATCGTGGGGGAGAGGTCAGAAACAATTATCAAAACCCGTTTATTAGTTGATGCAATGGGGCATTTTTCTCCCTTAGTTCGACAGGCGAGAAACGGACAAAAACCCGATGCGGTTTGTTTGGTGGTGGGAACCTGTGCCACGGGATATCCTAATAACAAAACGGGGGATATTTTTGCCTCTTTTACGCCCTTAAACAATCAATGTCAATATTTTTGGGAAGCGTTTCCGGCTCGGGATGGAAGAACAACTTATTTATTTACTTATTTAGATGCTGACCCCCAACGGTTGAGTTTAGAATCTTTGTTTGAAGATTATTTGAATCTTTTACCAGAATATCAACAAATTGAACTAAATCAATTAACCTTTAAACGGGCGTTATTTGGCTTTTTTCCCTGTTATAAAAATAGTCCCTTAAAAATGCCTTGGAGTCGTGTTTTTGCCGTAGGAGATAGTAGTGGGAATCAATCTCCCTTAAGTTTTGGGGGATTTGGGGCAATGGTACGTCATTTACAACGATTAACCAATGGAATTGATCAAGCATTAACTACCGATCAATTAAGTCAAAATGCCTTATCTTTATTGCAACCCTATCAACCTAGTTTATCCGTTACTTGGTTATTTCAACGGTCGATGAGTGTGGGGATTCAACAAACGATTAACCCCGAACAAATTAATCAATTATTAACTACCGTATTTCAAGGGATGGAACAATTAGGAGAACCGATTTTAAAGCCTTTCTTACAAGATGTGGTACAGTTTTCCGCCTTAACTCAAACCCTATCAAAAACGGCGATAACTCATCCTGGTTTGATTTTTAAAATTATTCCCCAGGTGGGGTTAATGAGTTTAATAGATTGGACAATTCACTACTGGAATTTGGGGCTTTATACGGGTTTATATCCTTTAGGAAAAACCCTAAAACCCATGTTTAATAAATTACCCCTTTCTTCTCAATACTATTATTATCGTTGGTTAGAAGCGTGGAAATATGGCTCAGGACAGGATTATGATTAGAGTAGGGAACAGGGAACAGGGAACAGGGAATAGAAAGACTTTACCGTATCATTTTGATGCTCAATCTTTGTTTTCCTGATTCTAGCTACTGCTATATTATAAAATAAAATAGCCCCTAGGATATAGAGGCTGGGGAGGGTTATTTCTGTTATAATTTGACTCAGGATTGATTAGGTGCATGGGAATGCACCCTACATCTAAAATGAGTTAAATCACTCCTAAACTGGATAATCCTAAAATCACACCCGCCCCTAAAACATGACCAAAACTTGTGGTTGCTAAAACCGCAGGTAAGCCAAACCCACCGAACATATTAGGTGAGGGTAATTGAGGGCCAGCATTAGGCTGTTGGATGGAGAATTTACCAATGGCGATCGCCACAATATTACACACAATCATCACAATAGCGATGGTCGGACTCCAGGCGTGAGTAACGGGGGTAGCGACGGTGGCGGCTAACAACATCATGGAATGATCTCCTAAAATTTTTTAAACTGTACTCAAGGAAAATTAATCGTTATAGCTAAGATGTTGTACCAAACAAAGGCAATTGATTTTCGCCCTTGTAGCAATACTTAACATTTTCTGACTAAAATTGCTATCCTAGTTGAAAGAAACAGCCCAACTCACCAAACCCCAATTTTAATATGACTGAACCGCAAACCCGTATCTGTATCCTTGGTGGAGGCTTTGGTGGACTGTACACCGCCTTACGTTTGAGTCAACTTCCTTGGGAAAAATCGGAACAACCGGAAATTGTTCTCGTGGATCAGAATGACCATTTTTTGTTTTTACCCCTGCTGTATGAATTGCTGACTAATGAACTGCAAAGTTGGGAAATTGCCCCCGCGTTTGAAGACCTATTAAAAGATACTAAGGTGCAATTTTGTCAAGGAGTAGTGAGTGAAATTGAGATCGATAGTAAACAGGTTAAACTAGAAGATAATACCGTTATTTCCTACGATTATTTAGTTTTAGCACTGGGGGGAGAAACACCTTTAGATTTAGTTCCCGGGGCGAAAGATTATGCCATTCCCTTCCGAACTATTGCCGACGCCTATCGATTAGAAGAACAGTTACGACGATTAGAAACCTTAGAACAAGATAAAGTTAGAATAGCCATTGTAGGCGGCGGTTATAGCGGGGTAGAACTGGCTTGTAAACTCGCCGATCGCTTAGGAAAAAAAGGACGAATTAGAATTGTAGAACAAGCGGAGGAAATTCTCAAAAACTCTCCCGAATTTAATCGAGAATCCGCTAAAAATGCCCTATCTCATCGACAAGTTTGGCTAGATTTAGAAACAACGGTAGAATCAATTGCAGCCGATGAAATTTCCTTAGAATATCGCGGAAAAATTGATACAATTCCCGTGGATTTAGTGTTGTGGACGGTGGGAACCCAGGTTTGTCCGGTGGTGCGATCGCTACCTTTAAAACACAATCAACGGGGTCAAATCATGACTACAGCCACCTTACAAGTGATTGATCATCCTGAAATTTTTGCTTTAGGAGATTTAGCAGATACTCAAGACGCCGACGGTCAAAAAATTCCCAGCACTGCCCAAGCCGCTTTTCAAAAAGCTGATTATACCGGATGGAATCTTTGGGCATTATTAACAGGAAGACCCTTATTGCCCTTCCGATATATTAATTTAGGGGAAATGATGACCTTAGGAACAGATAACGCCACCTTAACAGGTTTAGGGATTAAATTAGACGGTCAATTTGCCCATTTAACCCGGCGTTTAATCTATTTATATCGCTTCCCCACCTTTGACCATCAAATTCGGGTAGCATTTAATTGGATGAGCCGACCCTTGCAGGATTTATTAATTTCAATCGATCAAAAAATGGGAGATAGAGAATAACTCATATTCCGTTGTTGCGCTTAAGCGCATCTTAAAATTTAATATTATAAACCAACAAACCGGGTTGAGATAAACCCGGCTTATCCCTAATTATTAATCCGTGATGGTAATGGAAAAACCCCGTGTAATTTTTTTAGATGCCGTTGGAACATTATTTGGTGTGCGTCATAGTGTGGGCGAAGCCTACCGAATTATTGCAGAACAATTTGGAGTAAACGCTGAAGCTGAAATTTTAGACAAAGTGTTTTTTAAATGTTTTTTAGCGGCTCCGAGTATGGCATTTCCCGGGGTCGATGCCAGTGAAATTCCTGCCTTAGAATTTGAATGGTGGAAAGCGATCGCCGAACAAACCTTTAAAACCCTTGGACTTTATGAGGATTTTACGGATTTTGCCGCCTTCTTTCAAGCCCTCTATGGTTATTTTGAAACCGAAAAACCCTGGTTTGTTTATCCCGATGTTCCCCCCAAGTTAAAATCTTGGCAAACCCAGGGAATAGAATTAGGAGTATTATCTAATTTTGATTCCCGATTATATCCGGTTTTAGACGCTTTAAATTTAGCTGAATTTTTTCAAACCGTGACCATTTCCACCGAAGCAGGAGCAGCTAAACCCAGTGCGGAAATATTCCAAATTGCCTTAAATAAACATCAATGTTCACCGCCAGAAGTTTGGCATATTGGTGATAGTTTTAAAGCCGATTATCAAGGTGCAAAAGCCCTAGGAATACGCGGTATTTTAGTCCATCGAGACGAACCCCCCAAAGGAATTTTAGATGAATATGAAAGTTTAGAACAAATTCCGATATTCTAAAGTAGAGACGAGCCACGGCGCGTCTATCCAAGGCTCTATCTACAGGACACAGGAGTTACAAAAACAGTGGAGTACCCTCGGAAACCCCCAGAAGAACTCGGTTCATTGCCGGACTGTTCATGGCCCCTGTGGCCCGTTGTCCCCATTTACCCCTACGGTCAGCGACGCACCCTCCGCCGGGAAGTCGTACCCCAGAGCATTTGGACATTTGAGCAGGTACAGGGGATTCTGTATGTGGTGGTGCCCATTCGGATGACCGTGGTAAAACTGGAACAGGGGGGTTTGTTGGTGTATGCTCCCGTAGCTCCCACCCCCGAATGTCTGGGTTTAATCAGAGAATTAATCGTAGAATATGGCGATGTAAAATATATTATTTTACCAACAATTTCAGGAGTTGAACATAAGGTATTTGTTGGCCCCTTTGCCCGAAAATTTCCCCAGGCTCAAGTTTTTGTCGCCCCCGGGCAGTGGAGTTTTCCCATTAATTTACCCCTAAGTTGGTTAGGTTTACCCGCAAAACGCACCCATATTCTGCCCCAGGACAGTCGAAATACACCCTTTGCCGATGAATTTGACTATAAAATTTTAGGGCCCTTAGCATTAGGAATTGGACGGTTTGCCGAGGTAGTTTTTTTCCATAAGCGATCGCATACTTTATTAGTAACTGATACAATTGTTTCTATTCCTGACACCCCTCCGGCCATTGTACAACTCGATCCCTATCCGTTACTATTCCACGCCAAAGATGATACCTTTCATAAAGTAGAAGATACAGAAACCAGCCGTCGCCGAGGATGGCACAGAATTTCATTATTTTCCTTTTATTTTCGTCCCAGTGTTTTAGATACCATAGAATTAGGGGATGCGGTGCGGGAATCTTGGCAAGCGCCCGACCGTTCAAAAAAAGCCTATTTTGGGATTTATCCGTTTAAATGGAAACCCAATTGGCAAGAAACCTTTGAAGCATTAAGCAGAAATGGACAGCTATTTGTTGCGCCCATTTTACAAACTTTAATTTTAAATCGTGCCCCCGAAGAAACCTTAAATTGGGCAAATCAAGTCTGTCAATGGGATTTTAACCGGATTATTCCCTGCCATTTTGATTCCCCAATTATGGCAACACCGGAGCAGTTTCGCCAGGCATTTAGTTTTTTAGAACAACATAATAATAATAATTTATTACCCGAAAAAGAATTTGAGTTATTATTAGAAATTAACGATATTTTAAACAAATTCAAGATTACACCCCCATCTAAACCGAAAGTTTAAAAAAACATAAAGTAGTAAGCCCTTTAGGGCTTTCTCCATTAAACTAATCCCACATCCCATAAGTTATCAACAATTTTAACGGTTTCTAAACTAACGGTGAACACTTTCAGTTTCAGGCGTTGGAAATTAGCTTTTTTCATGTTTCATCCCCAAATTCTTCAAATAAAGCCTTTAAATCTCTTTTTCCATAAACTATACGGACAACATCAATTCCATCTTTACGGGGATAATAAAACACAATATAGTCATCAATAATGAATCCACGCAGATCAGATCCAATCAAAGAATAGTCTTTACCCATATTGGGAAAATCAGAGACTAACTTACATTTTTGTCGAATAGCATCAAACAGTTTACTGGCAGCTTTAACATTAGTTTTACCGATAAATTCACAAATTTCATTGATGTCTTTAACTGCCAGTTCCGAGAAAAAGTAATTACCCATCTTTAAGGTTTTTCCATAGAATTTAACTTTTCTTGTAGTTGTTGAAAAACCAATTCTCCATCAACAACTTTCCCTTCATGAATTTGCTGTGTTCCCTCAGCAATTTTTTGCCTGAGTTCAATCAATTGCTTTTCTCTTTCATCATGCTGATCTAAAAGTTGAAATGCTACTGTTAATAAATCATCCACGCTTTTATATTTACCTTGTTGGAGTTTGTCGAGAATAAATTTTTCTTGCTCTGGCTTAATTGCAATCTGCATTTTTATCTCCTTATTTTCCATTTAATTCATAACAATTAGGGCTGTTAGATTTTAAGCATTTAGTTTTGAATTAAATCACCTACCTTGTGGCTTAACCAATATATTAACATAAACATCAAAAACCGTAGTAAGCCCTTCAGGGCTTTCTCCATTAAGGTAATCCCAAATTAATAAAAATTATTTGAAAGAGTGCGCTCAAGCGCAACAACGGGGGTTAGGGGAGAATTTCTAAATTAAAACTTTTTCCAATTTGAGTGAGTTGATTGTTTTTAGCATCATAACTCCAGACTTTCATCTGATTATTTCCTGTGGGTAAAATTGCTGTAGGAACTCGAATTGTCCAGCCGGATTTTTCTAATTTAGAATTAGATAATACTTCAACTACATCGGGTCTATTAATATTAACTTTACCAACCGCAATCAGTTGATTATTTTCCCCTAAACTTAAATACACTGCATCCGCAGGTTTGGAAGATTCAGGAAGAATTGACCACCCACCAATAGATAAACTATCCCTCCCATGAATTCCTTGCATCGGAATCGATTCTATATTCCCATTAAAGGATGGAGTTTGAGCAAATTTTAAGGGTTGATTATTGCGTTTCCAAAACCAATGGGATTGCACGGTTTTATAAGGTCTATAGGTCGTTAACACATTCTGATAAATCAAAGAAGCGGATTCGGATTTTAACACCTCATCCCAAGGATTTTGATACCACATTTCATTGGTTAATAATAAAATATCAGGTTTAGTTTGATTCAGTTCTTGAATTACTATTTCTTGTGCAACGGTAGGTTTAGCATAAAGAACATAACTATATTTAGAACAGGAGGGTTTATCAAATAAATAATACCATAATCCCTCAGAAGTTAAGGTAAAAAAGCAAGATTGTTGCTCAATTTCGGGTTTAAGAGTATTCCATGCTTCTAAATAATCGGGTTTTAAAAGTTGAGAGTCGGGAGTCGATAAAAATTCAGGGAGTTGCCTCAATTTTTGCATACCTTTAAAAACATTAAAACTGGGTTCTGTTAAGATAATTAAAATTAAGATGAAAATAGTTAAACTTTGTTGAATAGGAGTTATATTAAATCGGGATAACTGCGGTTCTATTTTATAGTGATATCCTAAATAAATTAGATAAATTACTAAAAATGCCGTAATTAATGCGCCATGATAGGCGTGTCCTAAATCGCTTCTATCGAGGGTAATTCTCATGTAAACCGATGCGGGAATCAGAAGTAAAATAATGAGATGATTGTTTTGAAAAAACGGACGGAGTTTTAAACCCTGATTTTTAAAATCTAAAATTAGGTAAACTAAAACCCCACTTTGAACAAACATCGATAACCAAAAGGTTTGGGAAATCCAGGTTAATTCTAGGGAAGGAAGGGGAATAAAAGAAATATAGCGTCCATATTTTCCCCAATATAAAACTTGAGAGATAATGGCATTAATTTGGTCAAAACCCAGGAATATTAGGCTAAAAACAAAAGTAACAATAATCCCAATTAATGATCCTTTTAGCCATAAAATAGTTGTTTTTTTAGGTAAAAATAATGATAGAATAGAAGCACAAAGATAAACAGCTATAAAATAAATAGCGCGGTCATAAATATAGAAAAAACTACTGGGAATTGATGCCCCAATTAACACCGATAACCATTGGGCTTGGTTGGGTTGAGTTTCCGCTATTCTAAAAAACCGTAAGGTTAACGCCAATTGAATGATAAAACTGGTTCCCCGGCGGCCATCAAATTTATAAAATATTCCATCAAAGACACAAAATAAAATACAAGAAATTAAGAATATTTTTAATCTATTTTTATTGATTTCTGCTAAATTAATTAATTCCCAAATTATCCAAAAATAACCCAAACAGGTAATCACATTTTCCAGGTTGACAAATAACCGAGTTAAAGCAATACCATTATTTTGAGTAGCGAGATTTTTTGCTAACCAACTCGGAAGCACATCAACGCCATACCCATGAATTAAAACCGTATTGATAAAGGGTTTGGGAAGTTGGAGAAAGTTGGGTAAAAACCCTAAAAATTCCCCTTCATGGAAAGAATCAATTAAAGTTGAATTAATTCTAAATTGGCTAAAGGGAGTATTTATTAACCAAGTTAGTAATAGAATAGAACTAACTCCTATCCAAGTATAACGATGGTTAAGAATCTTTAAAAGTATTCCCAGGGGTTTATGATTCAGGTTTAAAACCAGAGTCGCAATTAAAGGAGGAGTTAGGAGTAAAATAATATATTTGAGATAGTCCGTATAGGGACTAATATTCTCAATACTCGCTAAAGAAATCACTCCTTTTGTATTGTCTCCCAAAGGAATTTTTATCAAATTAACAAAGGGAACTAGAATTAACCAAGTGGCTAAAGTGATGATAAAAATAGCGATTAAATTCACTTTAGCTTGTTGTTTTTGTTCAGGCATTATCAGTTAAGATTGCAGTTCAGAAACTTGATTATTCGATTGATTAGGGGATGAAAAGGAATACAACTTATGCCCAGTAAAACTAATTAAGGCGACACAAGCCGCACTAACTAAACGGGATAGGGTAGGATGCCATCCTAATTCATTAATTAACAGTTGTAATAGCCCTAAATTAGCGAGTAAACTATTTAAAGCAACCGTCGCAAATACGCCATATTGAACAAACCAGTTTTTCCAATAAATCCCAAATACAAACCGCCGACTTAACCAAAAATTCGTACTTAACCCGAGAAAATAGCTAATTCCCAAGGCAAAAACATACCAGAGTCCCGACTGAATGAGCAAGGAAAATATCAGAACATCAACAATAGTAGCCGCACCTCCAGTAAATAAATAGCCCCCAAATTCTCGGAGGGTTTTTAAGGTTTGGCGACGGCGGGATAGACGAGTATTTGTAGCGGCAGTTGTGGCGGCTTCTGCGTGAGCTTCTTCCACATATTCGCTATCACTATTCACATTCCAAAGGTTATGTTTACCCGGAGTTAAAACGTTCTCCGCCGCAAAAATTCCCATTAATAAACTATGGTCTTGATTATTATACTTAAATGCCCCATAACGTCCGACTAATTGCAAGTTTTGAAAGGTTTGTAAGTAACTTTGAATTTCCGATAACGCAGCCTGATAATTTCCCGCATAGACCGGATAGGTGCGGGGTAAACGAACAATAAACCCATCGGAAACCGCTTGATTTTTTAATAACCCAATTTTGCGTAAGTCTTTTTCCGCTAACAGTATCAACTCATCCTCTGGACATTGCCATAAATCATCGCCAAAATTACACCAATATTCACAACAGAGGGGAGTTTGTTCGGTATTAGCTAACATTTCCGGCGACCAATTGGCGAAATTTGTCACCCGTCCCACTTGCACCCGAGGGTCATTAATATATAACCAATTATCGGGGAAAAGATTGCCTCCTTCTACGATTAAATAGACTAAAATTGTATTTCTAAATTTCAGCGATTTTGCCGCATCAATAACTTTTTCAGGCGGAGAAGATTGCAACTGTTGGACAAAATGGGTCAAAGGAATCGAAGAAATAACACCCCCACAAGCCACGGTATTTTCCGCTTTAGTGATACGATTTCTCAAGGTAATATGGGTAACTTGAGAATGATGATGATGAACTTGAATAACTTCCGTATTTAATAAAATTTCTTGCTGATGCTGTTGTAAATAGTCAGCGATTTTTTCATAGAGTTGACCCGAACCCAAACGGGGAAATTGAAACTGGTCAATCAGATTTTTAACTTTGCCATCATTGCCTAAAAGGGCATTTTTAATCGCTTTTGATAACGATAACCCCTTAATGCGTTGGGCGGCCCAATCAGGACTAATTTCTGTGCAAGGAATACCCCATAATTTTTCGGTATAACCTTCAAAAAATATCTCTGATAATCGTTTGCCAAATTTATTTTCTACCCATTCGGCAAAGTTATTCGCTTCGGGTTTAGGAAATAACCGGACGGCTAGATAAGAAAGCACAATTCTTAAACTTTCAACTAACCCTAACGCCGATAAAACTTGTCTAGCTTTTAAGGGATAACTAAAATATTTTCCCCCATAATAAATCCGAGTCAGACGATTAACCGTAACTTGTTCATCTCCTAAAACTTCATCCCAAAGTTGCAAAACCGGAGCAATTTTTGTATAAAATCGATGGGGGCCATAATCCAAAATAAAGCCTTGATATTCTATACTTTTGGCTAATCCCCCGACTTGACCATCCCGCTCAACCACCACCACGGACTGACCTTGCTTGCTTAAAGTATAAGCCGCCGCGAGTCCGGCCGGGCCAGCCCCTAAAATATAAATGGGTTCCATCACACCTAAATATTATCGTTTGATAAATTGTCTCTATAATACAAGATTAATTCGATAGTTTAACAAACTCCCCCGACGAATACAATAATAAATCCTGAAAACGGTTAGGATTGTTGAGGGTGAGGGTGTAGCTTTGGGGTTGTACATCGCTAACTTGATAGTCTTTTGTGACTAATGTATTTTTGGGGGTGGGAAAAAATAAGGTTTGGGGATTGGATAATTGAAATTGATATTGGTTAGGTTGGGGGGAATTAACAATAATTTTATCGCTGGGTTCTCGCAGGGTATTCATCATCACTAATAAAATTTTATTGCTATAAAATCTCACGGTTTCAAAGGGTTTATCTGTAGATTTCTGTTCAAATTGAACATTAAAACGATTATCAATATCAAAAAGATAGAGTCCTTGAATTAATCCGGTTCTGTATAGATAAGCTCCTCTAAAATTATCGGGAATGGTGGTAATAATCGGGGATTCTATCGGCATTTTTTGTAAACTAGATAACAGACTTTCAGAAATTTCTCCGGCAATTTTCCAGTTTTGGTTAACGGTATTGAGGGATAATCCCAAACTCACTAATAAAATTGAGGATAGAATTAAACAGAGTTGAAAATGACTGACTAGAATTGTAAAAATTAAGGCGATATAAATAGAGGTAAAACTAGACGCCCAATATAAATAACGTTCTCCTTGACTATCAAAGGGCGAAACAGAAACATTAATTGCGGGTAAAACACAAATCCAAAATCCTACAATAATTAAAAGTAAGGTTTGAGGAATATTAGATTGGAATTGATGACGATAATAACTCACAATTACGGCAAATATAGAGATTAAAACCAAACCGAAAAATGCTAAAATCCAGAAGGTTAAACTAGAATTAAATTGAGCCGACAGGAAGCTCCGGGATGGATAAATGATTAAGTTATATAAAATTTGTATGGGATTAAATTTAAGATGAATTCCTTCTCCATAGCCTCCCACTAAGGTTCCTAATTTGAGATATCGCCAAACAAAATAAAATCCTAAAACTGCGATATAAAGTAGACAATTTGTTAAGGATTTCTCAATTTTTTTAGACTTTTTTACTGAATATTGATAGAATTCATAGGCGATAATTAACCCCGGAAAACTCACAATAGATTCCTTACATAATAACGCGGCTAAAAAGGCAATTAAGGAAACCCCTAATTTTATCGGTTGATGAAATTGTTCAAAAGTTTTAAACCCCTTATTCCCCCCCAGGGAGAAACTGGAAAGGGCGAAGTTTGTGGGATGATTAATCGGTATTAAATAGATAGAAAAAGAGAGTAAAGCAAAAAAGGTCGCGATAACATCAGTTCGGGCAGAAATCCAAGAAACGGCTTCAGCATGGGAGGGTAATAATAGAAAAATAAATCCGGCAAAATAGGGAATAAACCCTTTTAATTTTAAATCTAATCTTAAATTTAGACTCAATAAAAATGCTATAGCTCCGACCAAAAAAGAATTAGCTAAATGAAAGCCTAAATTTGTTAAATGATAACCCAAAGGGTTCAAACCCCAGATTTTATAGTCTAAAAAACTAATGATTCCCAATAGAGGACGAAAAAACAACGATTTACCATGCTGTTGATTGAACCATAACCCAAATGGCCCTAATTTAGATAACAGGGCAACTAAAACCAAATCATCCGAGAGAAAAAAACTATTGAGGATATTACCATAAGCAATAAATCCAGTTAGGGCAATAATTCCGATTAAAAGAACTGAATAAAAAGAGGATTTTGGGAAAATTTTTGTGACCATTAGGGTATTCAAAATAAATTCAGATTTTGATCCTTACATCTTGTAGAATGACGATCGATCAGGAACGGACACAATAAAATCAGTAAATTTCAACCCTCGTAATATATATCACCTCGGTCAAAATCGTTGACCTTCGTTCCTGACGTGCTATGCTCCACATTGAGTGTGTGAATATATATTAAGAGGAGTGAATTTTATGGTCGCAACACCCGCTCGGACTCAGAACTTTAGTTTTCCGCCAAAACCAGCCCATACCGCCCAATCTCGAACCATATCCCATTTCGGCTTTATCGATCAAGTTGGGGAACTCCCCACCACCCCATTATTTGGAACCGATGGTATCCGGGGACGGGTAGGCGGACTGCTAAACGCGCCCCTGGCTTTACAAGTGGGATTCTGGGCGGGCCAAGTTCTCCGACAGCAAGCCAACCATCCTGGCCCCGTCATATTAGGCCAAGATACCCGCACCTCTGGCAATATGTTAGCCATGGCCCTCTCCGCCGGACTCATTGCCGCCGGGTTGGAAGTTTGGCATATTGGGGTCTGTCCCACCCC
>DATNRE010000418.1:0-5059 GCA_036703685.1 Candidatus Obscuribacterales bacterium | reverse complement strand
GGAGAAAATAATTTAAGATATTAGTTTTGTCGGGGCCACTCAACAGGGTCATCCCTGGTAAACCCTGGGCTTGGGTGATTTTGGCTAAACTGGTCAGAGCTAAACCCGTGATTAATAGTGCAGAAAGTAGTCGTCGCATATCGGCTCCCGTAAAAAGAATTAAGTTTTGTTTAAATTTTAGCAACTATATCAAAAATAGGTTAGAGGATTAAAAATTTACATCGACCCAATACGGGGGGTATTGTAGCATTTTTCGGGTTTTTTATACAATAATTACCCTCTCTTATACTAATTATGGTATTTCTTGATTTTTGTTATATTTTAGGTGTATTAGTTGTGAAGTCTCCTATCTAGGTTATGAGTATGGATATTACTGTCACCTTAAATCAAATTACATCTGTTGGATATTGAAGACCGGATTCGCCTTGTACAAGCGATTTGGGATAGTATTGCGGCAGAGCAAGCTTACCCCGATTTGACAGAGGTTGAAAAGCAAGAACTTGATCATCGAATTACTGCTTATGAAACAAATCCAGATGATGTTATGACTTGGGAGGATATAAAAGATTCTATTAAGAGATCCGGAATCTTGGAAAATAAGAACATAATCAATACTGGCATTTTTTATCAATTGATATAAAAAATAATTAAGGTTAAGCGATCGCTTAAAACTAAAAAACAAGGAAGGGTTAAACAGATATTATCAATACCCAGTATTAAGCAAGAATTATTGAATTAATCTCTCGTTGCTAGGTTCTACCTAGCAATGCCTTCTTGCAGGCTCCGCCTGCTATTAATTGGAGGCAGAGCCTCCAGTTTCCGTACCCTGGTAGAACCAGGGAACGAGGAATTTCAATTATTATCCTTATTATTATCAATATTCTCATCAATATTACAATCTTGTATAGATAATTCAGTAATTTCTGATGTGGGGATTGTTAGATGAAACTGAAAAACGATTTGATGTTGATCAATATTAACAGTAGTGATATTAATAACGCTTTGTTTGGGTAATAAATTTTTAACAGGAACTTTGTTATCCAGCTTAGATTTATAACCGGATTCATCAAGCCATTCATAAATCTTGCGCCAGTTTTCTACTTTTTCAGCTTTATCTAACAAAGACTTTACATATTTATAAACTGTGGCACATAAATCCGATTCTACGCCCCTGGGAATTTTATCTAATTTTTCAGCAATTTCTGACGGACTACAGCCAGACAACAACCCCCTTAAGTGAGCTTTTTCAATGGGAGTGAGATGCTTTCCCTTCGCAGATGCCAAGTCAGTATAAAGACTTTCTAAATCCCACTCTTGGGCCGCTTGGCTAAATATTTTGTCCACTTGAGCCATATTTGGGGTATAAAAAACAGCTAACACGATTCTAACATTAATTCTAACGTTAATCAGTAGACAATCAGAAATCAGTTAATTTATTATCAGTTATAGCAGAGTTTGACAAGCCAGAGAAAGAGAGGAAACCTATGCCAACAGGCAATCTAGCAGATTTTTCGATTAATCAGGAACCACGCTGTCCAGTTGTTCTATTGCTGGATAACTCAGGTTCAATGTCCGGTCAACTGTTATTAAACTGTAAAATTACAATATTTAAGGATTAAGAACACATGGCTAAATATATTATTTCCGAAACAGATTTAGATCCATTAGGTCAATTTTTTGGCAGTATTGATAACGATACTATTACAGTAGAAAATGATCAAGATACAATCTCTTACACAGTATTAGGTTTGTTAGGACAAGATTCTATTGTTGGAGCTGAGGGGAAGGACATTTTGTTTGGAATGGAGGGAAATGATACAATAGTAGGTGGTCAAAATAATGATATTTTATATGGTAATGAAGGCAACGATTCATTAGAAGGAAATTTTGACTACGATACAATTTATGGGGGTCAAGGAAACGATATTATTAGGGATTCAGCTTTTCCTGTAATTGATATTGATCAAGGTACAGACTTTTTATTCGGTAATTTAGGGGATGATTCAATAATCAGTGTATCCACTAATTCTGAAGATACTGCTTTATTTGGAGGGCAAGGTAAAGATCTGTTAATTGGTAATGGAGGTGATAATAATATTTCTGGAGATAGGGGTCAAGATATATTAAGAGGTGATTTTGAGGAAAAAGGTGGAGCAGATACTTTTATTATCAGTAAAACTGCTGATCTTAATGAAATTCCAACGGGTATTGAAAATGCCGACTTGATTTTAGACTTTATTAATGTTGAGGATAAAATTGGTTTAGTTGGTATTACCTTTGAACAATTATTAATTAGCGATATTCAACCGCAACAGATTGATAGTATTTTTGGACAAGGAAGCGTTGAGGAAAACTTTGAAAGTAATATCACCAAGTTTTTGAAAATTGAGTATGGTGGTGAGTTACTGGCAGTCCTAGGGCGAGATCGAGATAACTTTACTCTAACTGCTAATGATTTTGTGATTATTTAGCCTAACTTTTGTGATTTGATTTTAGAACTATCATTCAGTATATTTGAGAAGAAGAAGGGCGGGTTTAGTAAAATCTTTGATAGGTATTCAATATTTGGGTGAACCCGCCCCTACCGAGATTTTGTAGATTGAACCGGATATCATATCAATATTATCCTTTCTATGAGCAAATTTCGATGCTGAATAATTTTGGTAATTTTTTAATTGTATCAATCATTCCATTGATTGAACTAATTAGCAATTCTACATCAGTCTTGGCCCAGTCTACCGCAGTTCCCATGAGGTTACAACATGGTGAAGGAATTTATACAATGACTGTTCCTGATCGAGATACAACTCGTGCTGCTTATGGGGGAAAATTGAGGCTTTATGATGTGCATATCGCTAAAATGTTTGAAGTGACTTATTATGATTGTAATAATCGAGGTAGTTCAAGAACATGGTTATATTATGCTGAAAATGGTCAAGTTAATATGGGAGAATTCTTTATTAGTTGTGACCTTGCTAATCGAATGGCTAACCGCTATGGTTTAGGTCAACCTGAATCAACAGTAATTGAATACTCTCAAGAAGAAGCTGGGCCACCCATTCCTAGAACTCGTTCTATTCAGATTTTAGATATTACAGGTTCAAAAGTGGATTCATGGATTGATTTTGTACAGAACTTTAAACCTGTTCGTTAAATAGGTATTATGCTGATAGCTAGAATTCAATTTCACTTAATAAGAAGATGGGGCGAGTTTATTAAGATTGGGGTGATGTGATAGAGCTTGACTCGAACGGGCTGCTACATTTGGGGGATTTAATCATAAGGGAAAGTTTGAGTGCTGCACAGAAACCGGGTTTCTCAGCAAATATTGATGGGATACAATTAACTTTAATTAGAAACCCGGTTTCTTGAGGTTTTGCGATCGCCCTGCTAATCTTCTTGGTCATCATCCGATAAAATATATTCATCTTCAAAAACCTCTGACCAAGACAGCGAGGTTAATCGACATTTTTTCCCCATTTCATCCTCAGCATCCTTCACCGCGTTCTCAAAGCATTTATCCCAGATAGACTCAATAAAATTACGATTCAAACTTGGCATTTCTTCTTGACTTTCCTGAATTTCTCGACGGGCTGAACGAATACTAATAGTCCAACTAGAGCTACGTTTTTGAGGTTGACATTTCCATTTAATAACGGGTCGCATTAGGCGAATTAGCTGGCTTTTGACGGCTCTTTTTTCAGTTCTTCCCATTGCTTCAATTAGAGATTCTAAACCTTCCGTTGCTTCCATAGATTTTCCTTCTTTGAGAAATTTATGGACGTTGACAGCCGTTTGATAATGAGAACACACTGCTAACCAGTCCCAATCTTGTTTAGTCAGCATGGCTATTTCCTTGAGATTACCCATATTTATAAACCTATTTTCTTAGAGATATTTGTTTATCTGTATTAAGGTATAACCTAAACTTGTATATCTGGAATCTTATCGAATTTTCAAAACCTCGCCTATAATATAACACGATCTTGTTCATGTTATCGGGATTGGCCCCTATTGCATTAACTTGGCGAAGCGGAGAAAAAAACATAACCGTTAACCGTTAACTGTCAACAGTGAACAAATTATCAGGAGATTTTATGAAAATTGGGATCGCTAAGGAAAGTCAGGTAGATGAGCGGCGAGTTGCCCTCATCCCTGATGTTGTCGCCCGGTTAGTTAAACAGGGTGTGGAAGTGTGGGTAGAAGCAGGAGCCGGGGAGCGGGCCTGTTTTTCCGATGGAACCTATGAACAGGCAGGGGCGAAAATCGTTGATCAGGGGACACTTTGGAGCGAAGTGGACGTCCTGCTGAAAGTGGGGGTATTAGAAGACTCAGAAGTCTCTCAACTCAAGTCTGGCGGGGTTTTAATCACCTTTTTGAACCCCTTGGGAAATCCTGAATTAATTCAGAAACTGGCGGCGCAGAACGTTACAGCTTTCAGTATGGAACTGATCCCGCGTACCAGTCGCGCCCAAAGCATGGATGCCCTATCCTCCCAAGCGAACCTGGCCGGATATAAGGCCGTATTAATTGCCGCCGCGGCTTTACCGAAATACTTCCCGATGTTAACCACGGCCGCGGGAACTATTCGGCCCGCTAAGGTGTTAATTTTGGGGGCCGGGGTCGCTGGGTTACAAGCGATCGCCACGGCTCGACGTCTGGGTGCTATTGTCGAAGGGTTTGATATTCGTCCCGAAGTCAAAGAACAAGTCCAAAGTTTGGGGGCTAAGTTTGTCGATGTGTCCCTAGAGGAAGATACCGTGGCCGAGGGGGGTTATGCAAAGGAAATTTCCGAAAAAGCCAAGGAACGCACCCGGGAAGTCCTGAGTCAGCACGTTGCGGCTTCTGATGTGGTGGTGACAACAGCCCAAGTTCCCGGCCGAAAAGCTCCGGTATTAGTCACAGAGGACATGGTAGCTCAAATGAAACCCGGTTCGGTGATCGTTGATCTAGCCGCCGAACAGGGGGGAAACTGTGAATGCAGCGAAGCCGGGAAAGATGTGGTGAAACATGGCGTAACGATTATTGGGCCGATTAATTTACCCGCTTCCATGCCCAT
>DATNRE010000417.1:0-2438 GCA_036703685.1 Candidatus Obscuribacterales bacterium | reverse complement strand
GGTTATTCCAATGAATAAACCTCCCAGGAGTAAAACTAAAGGCGGATTAGCAGAATTAAACATAGAGTAGGGAACATTGGAACAGGGAAACAGGGAAGCAGGGGGAGCAGGGGGAGCAGGGGGAGCAGGGGAGGCAGGGGGAGCAGGGGGAGCAGGGGAGGCAGGGGGAGCAGGGGAGGCAGGGGGAGTAAACCATTACCCATTACCCATTACCCATTACCCATTACCCATTACCCATTACCCATTACCTATTACTGATAACTGACTAATCGCTCCCCAAGCGACATCGAATAAACGACTAGGTTTTAAATCCGGTTGAATTAAAGTCCATAACCGTTGAACTTCTGTGGTATGGAGACGATCATCTTCAGTTAAGGCGGAAATAATTTGACGGCGGAGGAAATCTCCTTCATCAGACATTAAATATTTTAATCCTAATTGAGCCGTAGGTAACAGATCAAAATTGCGATCCGATCGGGCGATCGCAATCATATTTTCTAATCGTTGCCATTGTAATTTCCCATCTTTATATAGGACTTCAATTAAACGACGCCGCAGGGCTGGGGTTTCACCATTTAATAATCGACGGGCGACGTAGGGATAGGCCACATCCACAATTTTAAAATCGGGATTCAAGCTCAAAGCAATACCTTCTTGAGTCACCAAAGAACGAATAATTAAGGCGAATTGGGCGGGGACTCGGAAGGGATATTCATACATTAATTCCGAAAAACTATCGGTAATGGTTTTAAAATTAAAATCCTTAACGCTAGTACCGATGACATCCCCCAAGACCATTTCCAAGGCGGGAATAATCGGTTGAATATTAGTTTCGGGAGACAAAAACCCTAATTTCACGAAATCAAGTGCCAGTTGATCATAGTCTTTATTAATCAAATGCACCACGGAATCCACTAAGGTTTCCTTTGTATTCTGTTGCAACTGATCCATCATCCCAAAATCAATAAATGCCATGCGACCATCGGGCAGAGCAAATAAATTTCCCGGGTGAGGATCGGCGTGGAAAAAGCCAAATTCTAATAATTGCTTTAAACCACTGGTTACGCCAATTTCAATTAAGGTATCCTGATCTAATCCAGCGGCTTTAATCCGTTCGGTATCGGTTAATTTAAAGCCATTAATCCACTCTAAAGTTAAAACACAAGTAGTGGTGTAGCGCCAATAAATCAAGGGGACTTTGACATGAGGATCATCAGCAAAATAGGTGGCAAACCGTTCCGCATTCCGACCTTCATTAATATAGTCAATTTCCTCGAATAACTTCACCCCAAATTCATCGACAATTAGGGTTAAATCATGTCCTAAATTCAACGGAAGCCAAGGAGAAAGCCAACCTGCGGCCCAACGCATTAAATATAAATCTAAGGTTAAAACGGGTAATAAATTCGGCCGTTGTACCTTAACCGCCACTTCTTCCCCAGTTCGGAGTCGGGCGTGATAGACTTGACCCAAACTAGCAGCGGCTATGGGTTCGGGAGAAATTTCTCTATAAAGACTGTCTAAATCCTGGTCTAATTCCGCTTCAATAATTGCCATCGCCTGATCATGATTAAAGGGCGGCAATTGATCTTGCAGTTTGGTTAATTCCTCTAAGAAATCTTTTCTAATTAAATCGGGACGGGTAGAAAGGGCTTGGCCTACTTTAATATAGGTCGGGCCTAAATCCGTGAGCACATGGCGCAGGTGGGTAGCCCGTTGGGGGGTATGTTCCACGTCCCCATGTTGCCATTTATCCCACAATAATCCCAAAATAAACCCGGTGAAGTACCAAATCACCATAATTGTCCGTCCGATCGCCAACCAGGGGCGACGACGATGGTAGCGGGCAATTTCCTCTGGGTCATAGCGTCGTCTGGATTTGACTTGCTGTGGGTTCACGTTTGTTGTATTCCTCCTAGTGGTTAGATTTTTAGAGTTGGGAGCAAAAAAAAGGCATTTTGACCGTTGACCTTGAGTTATTTATTCTTCGTTAACGTTTAGTTAGTGAGGATACTCACACTGCGGTCGGTTGGTTCTGTCGTCTAGGGCGATCTTCTACCTATTTTTAAGGGATGATTGTGAATTTTTTTATCGTTTTGTTACCTAACAGTATACAAACAATCGCACCACAAAGACGCGCCCACCGCAGGTTTCTACAATTGCGGGATTTGAGTCAATCCTTCTTTGATGGCGGTAATCACCTGATCTTGCTGTTCTGAAGACAGTTCGGGAAATAGGGGTAAAGATAAGACCTCCTGACAAACCCTTTCCACAATGGGCAGTTGATTGGCCTGATAGCCTAAATTTTGATAAACCGGTTGCTGATGTAGGGGAATAGGATAATAAATCATAGAACCAATTCCCTGTTCTTGCAGGTAGTTTCGCAGATAATCCCGTCGTTTGAGGGAGGGTAATGGGTAATATTCTCCTGCTCCCCC
>DATNRE010000416.1:0-4777 GCA_036703685.1 Candidatus Obscuribacterales bacterium | reverse complement strand
GGTAATACTAATGCCTTTATTATCGAGAAATTCAATTAATAGATAGTCTGCCCGTTCGGGGGAGAGACGGACGTGAATTCCTCCAGCTACATTGAGGGTGGGAATAGCCGTGCGTGTGATCGGAATGGCGGTGGCATCTAAGTTAATAATATTGATGCCAACGGACATTAAACCCGCCACTAAAGAACGAGTTACCATCCGAGAAATCGGCCGTTGATCCCTAGAAACTGCCACGAGAGAACCGGGTTTTAAGGTTGATCCATAGGCTGCCCCCAATTTCACGGCAAATTCCGGGGTAATATCAATATTGGCTAGTCCTTGTACCCCCCGTTGACCGAATAAATTGCGTTGGGCCGTATTCCCCCAAATTAAATTAATATTCAGGGTAGCCCCGGACTCAATTTTTTTACTGGGCCAGACCCGCACCCCCGGGCTAATTTGGGCTTCTTCCCCGACGGTGGATAAAGAACCCACCACCGCCCCTTCTAGGACATGGGCACGACGACCCACCCGGGCGCCGCGAGCAATCACACAGGCCCGCAAATGGGCATCATCCCCAATAATTGCCCCATTCCAAATAATCGGCCGTTTCACATTGGCATCGGCCCCGATCGTAATATTATCCCCAATCACGGTTCCCGCTTCAATTTGTGCCCGGGGCCCAATGCGACAATTCCGACCAATTAAAACCGGGGTTTCGATGACGGCTGTTTCATCAATAAACGTGTTTTCTCCGATCCACAAACCCGGAGCCCGTTCGGGATAGGGGATTTTCAGTTTGACTTTCCCCATTAAGGCATCATAATGGGCTTCTCGATAGACGTCTAAATGACCAATATCACACCAATAATTATTAGCAATAAACCCATACATGGGTATGCCTTTTTCTAGGAGTAAGGGGAATAAATCTTGGGAAAAATCACATTCTTGATCAAAGGGAAGATACTCTAAAACTTCCGGTTCTAAAATATAGGTTCCGGTATTTACCGTATCGGAAAAAACTTCACTGGCTGAGGGTTTTTCTAAAAAGCGACTAATGCGATGATTTTCGTCGGTAATTACGACGCCAAATTCAATCGGATTTGGCATTCGGGTTAAAATTAAAGTGGCTTTAGAGTGTTTCTGGCGATGAAATTCAATGGCGGCGGTTAAATCAAAATCCGTAACACTATCTCCACTAATCACTAAAAAGGTTCGGTCTAAAAGTTCAGCAATATTTTTGACACAACCGGCGGTTCCCAAGGGTTGATCTTCTTCCACTGCATAGGTAATTTGTACCCCTAAATGGCTGCCATCATGAAAATATTCTCGCATGACATCGGGAAGATAATGCAAGGTGGCGATCACTTCTGTAATATTATGTTGTTTGAGAAGATGGATAATATGTTCAGCAATCGGACGATTAAGTATCGGTACCATCGGTTTAGGCAGATCGCAAGTTAAGGGTCGCAGTCGCGTTCCCGATCCACCCGCCATTAGCACTGCTCGCATATCTCCTCCTGATTGATTTAGGCTGATTTTTTATCGGGTGTTTTTCAGATTCGATTACAGCTATAGCAATCCCATTTGAGTTGTGTTCACAATTCCTGAGCAAAAGGGAACAGGGAACAGGGAACAGGGAACAGGGAACAGGGAACACCGGATAATACTTCTGGCTGTTTTATGTCAGTATTGAAATGTTACAACCTATTTATGATTGCTATAGATTTTTGAATAAATCTATTAGAATTAAAACCCTACTGACTAATAGAATAGCAAATTTCTTATGGAATTGCTAAAAATATTAAAACCATTGCCTATTCTCATCGTTAATTTTTATGAAACTTCCCGAATTTTAGCCGATAGAACAAGTTAGCAGATCAGTTAATCGGCAGATAAGTACCTAAACAAAATTAATTACAAATCCTCTACCCAGATCCGGCGTTCCCTGTTCCCAGATCCGGCGTTCCCTCTCCCAACTAGGTAATTTATTTTGTGCAACTACTTACAAAGGCTTTTTGTCCGGTCGGGAACTGGGGAATCTCAAACAACAATCCCCGATCTATCACCATTCTCAAGGATTAACTGCTAGAATAGACCTATGTTCAATTTGTCTATCATCCTTTAAGTATAAAATCTTTCAGACATGAATTCTCTAATTACCCTAGTATTGGTTGCCATGTATGTGGGTGGAATTTGGAAGTTTTGGACGGGGTTTGAAAATACCAACTTCAACCGCAGTTTCCAAAACCGTCTGGTTTTCTCGCTCCTGTGGCCAGTTTTATTTGTCTTCAATTCCTCCTATCGGAAAAACTTTAAAAAAGCATTGAAAGGTTCAAAATAGATCTATATAGTTAACGCATGGCTAAATCTTCTAATTCATCGGGTTTTTTCAATTTATCTGTGAGTTCCGACCCGTTGGAAAGGGCGATCGCTTCTATTTCCCATCGTTTTAATCGGGAATATCAAGGAGAATCTTTTGATTTACCCCCAGAAGTTGAAATGATGGAAATTTTTCGCGATCGCATGGCTGGAACTTTATCAGAAAAAATCACTTCCCCCTTTTGGGAAATTGCCAAACCGCAAAAAAATCAGCACTGTTTAGATATCGGTTGTGGGGTGAGTTTTCTAATTTACCCCTGGCGAGATTGGGCGGCTTTATTTTATGGTCAAGAAATTAGTACCGTGGCTAAAGATGCCCTGAATATTAGAGGCCCACAGTTGAATTCTAAACTGTTTAAAGGAGTCGCTTTAGCCCCCGGTCATCAATTGCAATATGAAGCGAATCAGTTTGATTTAGCGATCGCCACCGGATGGAGTTGTTACTATCCGATTAGTTATTGGGAATTGGTTTTAAAAGAAGTCAAACGAGTGGTTAAACCCGGGGGAGATTTTGTTTTTGATGTTCTGATTCCCGATGCTGAATTAGCCGAGGACTGGGCAATTTTAGAAACCTATTTAGGTACGGAGGTTTTTTTAGAACCCCTAGAAAATTGGGAAACCATCATCAAAGCCACCGGGGCTAAAATCTTAAAACGCAAGCCCGGAACCCTTTTTCAACTCTATAAAATCCGGTTTTAAACGGAATTATGATCCTTGACCTATTGTTAATTAGTACCCTAGGATTTCTGGGGAGTTTTGGTCACTGTTTGGGAATGTGCGGCCCCTTAACCGTTGCTTTTTCTGTTTCCGATGAATCACTATCTCCTGGTAAAATTCCGTTGCCGTTTCATCTATTATTAAATTTAGGCCGGATTCTCAGTTATGCTTTAGTTGGAGCCATGATTGGCGGGTTAGGTTCGGTTTTAATTGCCAGTGGACAAATAGCCGGAATTGGCAGTATTTTTCGCCAAGGCATAGCAATTTTTACTGGAATTCTCTTAATAATTTTAGGATTAGCTCAAATTAATCCAACGGTCTTTCATCGTTTCCCGATTATTCATCCCTTATCGCCGAAAAATTTACATAATTATTTGAGTAAATTGATGGTGAATGTATCTTTACAAAAACATTGGTTTACTCCGATTTTATTGGGATTAATTTGGGGTTTAATTCCCTGTGGTTTTTTGTATACTGCCCAAATTAAAGCCGCCGAAACCGGGAGTTTAGGGTTAGGAATGCTGACGATGTTAGCCTTTGGAATTGGAACTTTCCCGACCATGTTAGGGGTGGGATTATTAACCGAAAAATTCACCGCCGACCGTCGCAGTCAACTTTTTAGAATGGGGGGATGGATTACCTTATTAATTGGAATTTTAACCCTATTAAGAACCGGAAATCATGTGGATTATACGGGATATGGTTCTTTAATTAGTTTAATGTTAGCCTTAATTGCCCGTCCGATTAGCCGCCTTTGGTCACAACCTTTAAAATATAGACGCTTTTTAGGAGTCGGAGCTTTTGTATTAGCGATTGTACATACGGTGCAAATGTTAGATCATACGTTCAAATGGAATTTAACAGCTTTTGAATTTATGATTATTCAACATCAACTGGGCATACTAGCGGGGGGGTTAGGATTATTATTGATGATTCCAGCGGCGATGACCAGTTTTGATCAAATCCAAAATTATTTAGGAACAGTTTGGCGAAAAATTCATTTATTAGCCGTACCCGCCTTGATTTTAGTCGTAATTCATGCCCTCTTAATAGGTTCTAATTATTGGGGAGGATTTGACCTGAAATTTTTTGATCAAATTAGAGGGTTTATGCTCGTTATTATCACTCTAATGATATTATTGATTAGGTATTCTGCCGTTTGGTCATTATTGGGTATAGAAAAATTTTATGGTACACCCCTTAAACAAAAATAAGTTTTTAAAATTATGCTTAATAGTGGGAATATTCATCCAACCTTTAGTGGAAATATGCCATGGCAAGTCTCTAATAGGTAGAATCAGCATCAGTCCCGCCATAGCTCATGAAGTAAAAGTCTCTGGAGATGTGGCGGTGACATTCCACCTAGAACCGAATCATAATCCCCGGGCAGGGGAAAAAGCCAGGATTTGGTTTGCCCTAACCCGTCGCGGTGGAAAAGTAATTCCCCTATCGGAATGTAATTGTCAATTAGCAATTTATCGGCAACCTCGGTCATCCCAAGACCCACCCCTAATTCGACCCCAATTAAAAGCAATTTCTGCGGAAAAATATCAGAGTATTCCGGGCGCGGAAGTTATCTTTCCCCAAGCTGGAATTTATGAATTAGAGTTCAAAGGAACTCCTCAAAAAAATCAGGATTTTAAACCGTTTAAAACCCGGTATGCCGTTACAGTCCGATAAACAACCATGGACAATAGGC
>DATNRE010000415.1:0-8880 GCA_036703685.1 Candidatus Obscuribacterales bacterium | reverse complement strand
TCCCTACTCTATGTTTAATTCTGCTAATCCGCCTTTAGTTTTACTCCTGGGAGGTTTATTCATTGGAATAACCTGTTGTACGGCTTTTGTTGTGAATCTCAAACAACTGTTAAAAGAATGGTCAAAAAATCGTTCTAGTCGTAATCTCGCCAATTTACGAGGTTTTCCCATACTGTTTCCCTTTCTGGGAGTTGGCTTAGGAATTTGTATTTTTCTGGCTTCTTGTTTAGAAGTTTTTGCCTTTTCAGAAACATTCGCCTATGGGTTTTCTATTCCCTTAACCGCATTAATGGCGGGGTTAGTTTGGTATCAGTTAACTCGATTATTTAACCAATTAGAAGAAAAGGGTCTAAGAGGGATTGATTTAGACGATTTAAGTTTAGGTAAAATCATCCCTCAACAGAATCCACGGGAGAATTAATTGATCCCAGAGATTAACCCACTAAACGGTTAATATCTTGATTTGAACCTACGACAACAATCATAGTTCCTTTGTAAAGTTTGCGATTAGAAAGGGGGTTGATTTCCATTTTATCCCCTTCATTTTTAATCGCTAAAAGATTTAATCCATAACGGCGGCGCAGTTCTAATTCGGCAATGGTTTTGCCATCAAATTCATCGGGAACAATCATTTCTACAATACTATGTTCCGCATCCAGTTCAAACTGATCCAGTAGACGGGGGCGAGTCAATTGTCGGGCTAATTGTTGACCCATTTCCTGTTCTGGGAACACCACTAAATCCGCGCCCACCTTATTTAATAACTTAACATGGGTTTCCGAAGATGCCTTAGCAATTACATTGGGAACACCTCCTTCTTTTAAGTTTAAAGTGGTGGTAATACTTTCGGCTAAAAAGCTACCTACAGCCACAATTACCGTATCAAATTCTAAGATTCCCGCTTCTCTGAGTGCCGAGGTTTCCGTAGAATCTAACAACAACGCATGGGAAGCAATTTGATCACTTAATGCCGAGGTTATTCGTTTTTCTTCTTTGTCAACGGCCAAAACTTCATAACCACTAGCATGAAGGGTTGAACAAACAGCACTTCCAAACCGACCTAATCCAATCACAGCAAATTGTCTTTTTTCAGTTCTGAGATTGCGTAAAAAATTCCAAGATGAGAAGTTCATATGATGCGTCTTTCAAAACAGTAAAATTTGAGTGGTTTATCCTACTAAAAGGTTTTCTTCAGGATAGTCAATCGACGTGGGTTTAGGATCACCTAAAATAGCCGACATTAATAACAGTACCCCAACCCGTCCCATATACATTGTAGTAATAATAATCAATTGACTCAAGGGGGTTAAAGCGCCGGTAATTCCCGTGGATAACCCCACCGTAGCAAAGGCAGAAACCACCTCAAATAAAATCGGGGCAAAGGCAATTTCCGGCTGACTCAAAGAAATCAGAATTGCTGAGATACAAATTACCATAAACGAACCAAATAAAACCCCAATTGCCTTTAAAATTAAAGGGAGTGGAATTTGGCGTTTATAGCAAATGACTTCTTCTCGCCCCTGTAAAGCCGAACGAGTAGAATTAAATAAAATCCTAACGGTTGTGGTTTTAATCCCGCCTCCGGTTCCCCCCGGACTAGCACCAATAAACATTAAAATGATTGTGATAAATAACCCAGCAACGGTTAATTCTCCATTATTAATTGTATTAAATCCAGCCGTTCGGGTCGTTACGGATTGAAACCAAGCCGCCATAACTTGTCGAGGAAAATTCAGGGGTTCTAAGGTTCCTGGGTTTCGATGTTCAGTGAAGAATAATAAAACCGTTCCTAAAATTAATAGAAAAATAGTTGTAGAAGTGACTACTCGGAAATGAATCGAAAAATCACGACGCAGGGGATGACTAGAGAATCGATTACAAATCCATAAATGAAGTTCTTGAATGACTTGATATCCCATGCCTCCCCAAATAATTAAAAACGTAATGATAAAATTTAATAAGGGAGAGTTAACATAGCGAATAAAACTATCAGAGAATAATCCAAATCCGGCATTATTAAAAGCATTTACACTATGAAAGATGGCAAACCAGAGTCCCTGATTCCATCCCAAATCAGGAACAAATACGAATAATAATAAAAAAATTCCGGTGATTTCAAATAGGGCGGTCGTTGCCACAATAGATTTTAATAAAGGAACAGCCCCCGCTATTCCTGAAGCATCTAAAGATTGTTGCAGGGCTAATTTATCTTTGAGGCGAAATTTTCGACCCAATACCAATAATAAAAAGGTGGTGACGGTCATGTATCCTAACCCCCCGACCTGCACCAGCACCAGGATAATTAACTGGCCCCAAAATGAGTAGAATTTGCCCACATCCACCACGGATAAACCGGTGACGCAAACCGCAGATGTTGATGTAAATAAGGCGGTTAGGGGATTACCCCAAGTTTTTGTACTCAAGGAGAAGGGTAACATCAATGCCATTGTCCCAACGGTAATTACCGCCAGGAAACCTAAACCAATTGTTCGAGATACGGTCATGGGGTTAGGGTTAATCTTTAGGTGAAGTTATCAGAAAATTACGAATCTATAGGATCATACTTTAGGGATGCTTGCTTAATGGCATCACTCAAAAATTCTTTCATTGATTCAGATGAACTCAACACTATATCAACAAATTCAGAACTTCTATGATTCTTCTTCCGGTTTGTGGGAGCAGATTTGGGGAGAACATTTGCATCATGGATATTATGGCTCCGAGGGCACCCTGAAAAAAGAACGCCGTCAAGCTCAAATTGACTTAATTGAAGAATTCCTCAATTGGGGACTAACACCCACAAACCAAGAGGAGTTACAAGGGTCTCGAATGCTTGATGTCGGCTGTGGAATTGGGGGAAGTTCGTTATATTTAGCGGACAAATTTCAAGCCGATGTCACCGGAATTACCCTGAGTCCCGTCCAAGCCAAAAGAGCCACAGAACGCGCCCTAGAAGCCCAGTTACAGCAAAAAACACGGTTTTTAGTCGCCGATGCCTTAGAAATGCCTTTTGAGAGCAATAGCTTTGATTTGCTGTGGTCTTTAGAAAGTGCCGAACACTTCCCGAATAAAATTCAGTTTTTGCGCGAAGCCTATCGAGTCTTGAAACCCGGCGGAACCCTATTAATGGCCACTTGGTGTCATCGTCCCCTGGGGGGAAAAGCCGGACAACTCACCGAGGAGGAACGCCGACACCTAGCGGAAATTTATCGGGTTTATGCTTTACCCTATGTGATTGCTTTACCTGAATATGAAGCGATCGCCACGGCTCAAGGGTTTACAAATATTCAAACAGCCGACTGGTCAAAGGCCGTGGCCCCCTTTTGGAATACGGTGATCAATTCCGCCTTTAATCTGAATGCGATCGTCGGCCTGCTCTTGAGTGGCCCCACAACCATTCAAGCCGCCCTAGCCTTACCCCTGATGAGTCGAGGCTATGACACGGGACTGATTCGTTTTGGTTTATTAACGGCCAGAAAATAAATAGGGCAGTGTGAATCAACCCCGATTAAAACCGATAAACCTGGCCGTCAATTAAGAGCCGGGTAATTCCTTTGGCTTGTAAATAGGGAGCCACTTTTCTTAGGAGTCGGCCATCGGGGACTTTAAACACCCGTTGATTGCGTCCAGAAAAACGACTAGCGATCCGGTGATTATCAAAAACAGGAAGGGTTTGTTCTAGGAATTCTTCCTCTGGAATCGTTCCCAACTCACTAAATGCCCTCAAAGGTTTAGCAATCAATTCCGAGAATCGGTCAATCACTAAATAGCAGGTTTTCGGGAGTGCCGTTTCCGTTAAGGGCAAAATTTTGACCGATACGGTCGCTCCAACGGCCATTCCAGGGGAAAATAGACCCCGAGGATCTGTATCATCATCCTCATCGTCTTCCTCATCAGCAAACTCGTCTATATAGTCTTCCTGATCCGGATTCCCGTCTTCCCCATCTTCCCGATCTTCCGCGTCTTGCTCATCTTCGTCATAGTCCTCAAACCCACGATTCTTGACTTCAAGCCGAGCCGGTGAAAACAGCCCCTCCAGACCCGGAATAGACAACTGATAATTATTAGACGGAGAAATTTGTACAGAATCCGACTCCAAGGAATCAGAAATATCTGACTTCACAACCTCCGGCGTAGATGAGCGTTTCCGCTTCCGAGGCAAGATCAGGGTCGATTCCTTGCTGACAGGTTCAGGAGTGTCCGGGTGAAATTCTTCTTGAGCATCATCTCCACCGACCCCATCCTCCGAGGAACGTTTTCCCACACGATGGAGACGCTGTTTTTGGGTCGTCAGGATATCATAGACCTCTTTAGGAACAGCATTTTGTAGGACTCGTCTCACGGTTGAACTACTAACTCCATAGCGTTCTGCCAAGGTAATGGTCGTTTCCTCTGGCACGTCTTGATAGAGCCTAATAATTTCCCATTTTTCCGATTCAGAAAGTTTCGTGGATGTCATTGAGTTGGGAGTCACTTGATATCGAAGGATTAAGATTTACTAAAGCCAAGGGATTTCCCACCCAGCCTCGGAGTGATCAAAACAGGACAAAGATTAAACGAGGTTTTGACGGGTCTGGAGGGTTCAGGTCGAAACCTCAAGGGTTTTCCGTATTACCCCTTGGCCGATCGTCGGCTCCGTCGGCTTTGGCGAGAACGGGTTGAGATGTCATACTCTAAAATCGCTCCAATGGCAAATAAAACCCCCGTAAATACGAAAAACACTTCTAACAAACCGCCACTTTCATATTCCCCTGACCCTCGGGAGTCAGCCCATTTAAAATACATATCGGCAATATACAGAGAGAAAATAGCAAAGGCAATCATCCGCCAGGACTGGGAAAACCGTCCGCCCCAAAAGGCCAAAATCAAAGCCGTTGCTAAAATCAATAGGAACACATCCCCAATGATATAAAACAAGTTGAACCCAAAAGCCAGAGGTTCAAGTTTGTTATCAATTGCCTCCACCCACAAGGGAGCAGAAGAAGTCTCAGTCTCCGATTCAGTTTCAGGGGAAGTTTCGGTAACAGAGGGCGCAATTTTAGGCGCGGAGCTTCCAGGGGCGGTAACAGCAGGGGTAGGAACCGATTGTTCAATAGCCACAGGATCATCCGGTGAACCCAGCAATCCAAACAAGTTAGGGCTGGCAACCCACATTCCAAAGGTGGTTCCCACAATCGCCACCCCAAGTAACGTTAACCACTGACCCAGATCCAAATCTAAGCGTTTAGAAATGACGGCTAGAATCATTCCTGTCCCCAGAAACAGATAGCTCAGAACATAAAAACCATCGGCTATAGAAACCGCCGGATCTAAATTCCAAGCCAGTTCCCACACCCCAAATAGAACACCCCCCAGAAAGTAGAAAAATACCCCTAACCCAATACACAACCAAACATTACGACCGCTCACCATCTGAGGACTTTGCCAGTTTCTATAACAGACCAGGGCCGCGGCTAAAAATGCCCCCAATTCAAAAAAGTACGTTCCGATGGAGTACCACAGGGGTAACTCCTCTCCTTGTACGGTTACACTAAACAGCAGAAAAAATAACAAGGCAAGAACAGCCCACACAATTCCAGCAATCACCAGACCCTGTGATGAAAACAAGGTGGAAGATAAAGAGGACTTTGGTTGTGAAGTGCTACCCATAGGATTAAAATACCTAGCAATTTAAAGAATCAAAACGAAGGTTAGCGGCTAGTTGTTGTTAACTGAGCGCGTTTAAACAATCATCCTTAGTCTAGCGTCCCATATTTAGGTCAGAACAGCTAGTCTATATTTGGGTTAATTCATCACCCATTTCTGGCTCAAAGACGACTGGTGCAACCAACTGACAAACTGTTCGCGATCATCAACCGCCATATCCTCAAGCACTTCTTCTATTCCCTCGGCAAAACTGGTATTGCCAAAATAGCTTTTTCCCAGGTCATAGAGTTCTTGCAGTAGGGTGCTGAGGTGATTTTCTTGCCAGGAGGTAATTTTGAGGCTCTCCAGGGGACTGACGGTCAGGATCATTTCTACGGCTTTGGAATCATCAGTCTGGGGAAACTGGGACTTTTTAAAAATTTTGGTCAAATCTTTTTGAAAGGAAACCGCTTGTTTAGATCCTAACAAATCTTCAATATCAAAGTAAACCGCTTGTAATAGCAGCAAGCAGGCTTGAGTCAAAATAGGTAATTTGTTGTCCGTTGCGCCTTGACCTTCTTTTAACAGTTGGTCTAAACGGACTTTCCCCCAGACACTATATCGATCAGGTTCTTCTAATAAAACGCAAGCTTTCCCCTTATTATCAGTCAGATCTCGCCACAAAGCCCTCGCCTCATCTGCATATTTGGCTTCAAACATTTTCATTAGGCGAAATGTCTGCCCCTGATAATTCAAAACAGGAATTTGCTGGTCTCGGTTAGGATGTTGAACCATTGTGATTTCAACATCCGCTCGTTTTAATATAAACATGACACTTCTGCACCTACTCCTGTCATGGCATCCGGCTTTGACACTCTCGGTAAATCGGCTGCGCGCTTATTCACTGAGATTTTTAAGATTCCAAACCCGGATTCTTAAAGGTGTAGTCAAGACACCTGGTGACCACTTCACCCCGATCCAATCCCAACTTCATAAGGGTTGTACGATTACAGTCTGCACTAATATTAATAGGGTTTGCAGTTCTGTTTAAAACACAACTGATCATAGCATAGGCATCGACCAGACGGAAATCGAGATAAAAACCTTCCTCTGGCTTTTTCTAGGACAATCAACTGCCCCCGTCCCCCTGTATTTTGCGATGACTCAAAAAAAGTCTTTTGAGATGATGTGAAAAATTGAGCACCGAATAAGGTAAAATATTTTTATATTGGGTGTGTAACTCAGGTGGATAGAGTAGCGACCTTCTAAGTCGTCTGTCGGGGGTTCGAATCCCTCCACACCCGTTGATTTTCCAGGGTTCCAGAACGGCAAAAAGTGTAGACCAAGTGGAGAGAGGTTTTCTCTACTTTTTCTACACTTTCCGTTTTAGGGATGACTGGGAAGGTAAGCCCTAGACATCCAAGGCTGCTGCGGACAGAATTAATTTAATTCTTAACTTCCGTCATCTCAATAACACGGTCGTCTAAATCTTTCACTAAAAAATTTAACGGTCTTTCGCTGCGAATTTTATGTTTTACGCCGCGCAATTGTACCCGCATTAAAATTTGTTCTAAACAATCTTTATCAAAACAAACATGACGTTCTTGATCTTTAGATCCATAACTCGCCCCGCTAATAATATGTAACTGAGTGTTTTTCATCAGTTGATACCATAACCCCTCCGTACCCTGCATTTTAGAAGTTGCCGTAGGCCCTACAGGGGCAGAAAGATAAAGAGGATCAATTCCAGCCCCTAAAGTTTGTTCATAGTTATAGTAATAATGTAAAGGCACATCTGCCACAGCTAGTCCCAATAAACCTTCATAAAAATCCCGAGCTACATTCAAATCTGAAACCATAATGGTATGCACTTTCGGGGCGCTGGTGAGAAACATCCACATCGCCACCGCATAGGCCGCCAGTAACATCACCATCACTCCCTGAGTGGAAAAAATCCCGTCAAAAACCGGAAATTCAGGGAAAAACGCACTTAACGGTAAAAAATGAAATGAAAAATTCATAAAATTAATGGCTATCAGCATGAATAGATTCAGAGGTAGGAAACCAATAATCGCTATCATCCCAAAGGCTGAGATGATCTGCTAGTGATCATGTTAACAAAAAGTTTCAGCAACTCCTGTACAATCAAATTTTTTGAGTCCAGACATTGCCTTTGAACCATGAGTCATCAGATTGATGTATTTGTCTATGGTACGCTCAAGCCCGGGGAATATAACTATCAACGCTATTGTCAGGGGCGAGTCACCGCCGAGCGTCGGGCCTTAGCCCTGGGAAAACTCTATGCCCTATCTTTAGGTTATCCGGGGATGGTCGCTGGGGATGGTATCGTGCAGGGGGTGATTTTATCCTTTGCAGACCCTAGTATTTTTTTTGACTTAGATCAATTAGAAGATTACCAACCCCATCGTCCGGCTGAAGAAAACGAATATCAGCGACAACAGATTCCGGTTTTTGATATTAACCATCAACCTTTAGGCTTAGTTTGGGTTTATTTGATGGATATTAAAACCGTTGAGTTTTATTCTGGGGTTTTAATTCCTGATGGCTGTTGGATAAATCAATATTGACCTTTACATAAACCCCAAGGACATTGAAATACAATGTTCTTGAGGTTAGATTTTTTTAATTTATGGGTCTGGAAACTGGAGCTTTAGGAATCGGAATAATCGGTTGATCCACGCTAATACTAACCGCATTCGGAGCAATAATTGGGATCAGAGGTTCATTCAAGGCAATTTGCAAAGGTTCCGAATTGTTCAGAGTTTCAGACTGGGCAAAGAGCGGAAAACGACTGGAATTGCCGGGAATTGTGCTAGAAAAGGTCATGACTAATAACGCGGCAATTGCTGTTCCTCCCCAAGTTACCATCCTACGGGTTCTCTGATTTAACCTTTGGAAAACGCGGGTGGTCAGTTGTTGTACCGAAGTACCAGAAGCAGGGACAGGAGCATTTTGTAAGCTCGAACGCAGTTGCACGAGTTGTAGATAAGTTGCTTTAATCTTGGGATCAGTATCCAGCCACAACTGAACTTGACGGCGCTCTGCAACCGTCGCTTCATTGTCCAGGTAGGCACTGATTAATTGGATTTTAGGGTCAAGATCCGAGTGCTCCTCAGATAGATGTCCCCCGATGGTGGAGTAAGTTTGTAGTTCTGGATCAGAATTGTGCTTCATCGGAACACCCCCGTTGACCAAACATCAAATCAGACATGAGAAATTGGGGTTTAACCTATA
>DATNRE010000414.1:0-15419 GCA_036703685.1 Candidatus Obscuribacterales bacterium | reverse complement strand
CATCGGGGGCTGCCCGGTATGCCTCGGCCTTGGGGGTGGACACGTTTATGAAACATTCGAGTTTAATTCAGTATTCCCCCACGGCTTTACAGAAGGTTGCAGGCGCTATTCAGGTATTAACCATGGCCGAGGGTTTACCTTCCCATGGGGACTCGGTAAGGTTGAGAACGGAACCCTAGAATCAATTTTAAAGGGTTGCAGGTAACGTCTTACCTTTAGAATGGGATGTGTGAAGATTTCAATTTCGGTGACTTTCCAATTGTTTAGAGGGGGCGTTTCTGTGCTGAATACGATTTTGGTTGCTGTGGATGATTCACCGACTGCACAGTTTGTGATTAAGGCGGCTTGTCAACTGCGCTTGCAACCCACAACCAACGTGATCTTCTGTCATATTGTTCCAACGGTGGAATCGGATTTTGATCTGGTGGCCGATCGGCCCCGTCCGGGTGCGGATGAGTTTCCCTATGGTCATCTGGAAAAGCAACTGAGAGCCTATCAGGATCAGTTCGATTGTGAAACCGAAATTGAGATTGTAGCGGGTGATCCGGCGGAGGAAATTATTCGTTTGGCTAATATCTATAAGGCAGATTTGATTATTATTGGAAATCGCGGACTCACGGGGGTAAAACGAATTCTGGAAAGGTCGGTGAGTTCCCAGGTGGTTTCGGAAGCAAATTGTTCGGTTTTGGTGGTTAAGGAAATTTAAAGTTAGTGGGAAGTTGCGATCGTCAAATATTTTTTAAGTATCGATATTATATTATTTATTCGAGATAATTTCAGCTTAAACCTCGTTTCTAGCTTCTAGCTAGAAATGCAATTCAGGAGGCTCTGCCTCCTATAACAGAAGGCGGAGCCTTCCAGTAGGCATTTCCAGGCTAGAGCCTGGTAACGAGAGAAACCCGCCCTGTCTGTCCCCAAATGTAGGGGCGGGTTCGAGTTAATTTTGGTGATGATCATTAACCTAAATAAACCCGTCCCGTCTTGTTAATATTAATAAAAACAAAACCCCATAAACCTAGTTTTTGTAACCTAAAATAAAATATTGGTGGGGTGGGGCGGGTTTATCGAGATTATCTGTGAGATTTGAAAGATTTTGTTGAACCCGCCCCTACAGATTTATTTCTTGTGTTCTGGTCTATTTGATGCTATTTTAATTGTTGATATTTTTGGTAAAATAACCAAAATAATACCAACAATATATTATAAATCTACCTGATTAACAGCATCTAAAGGAAGATTTAAAGCCTCTGCAATTTGCTCATTATTCAAGCCAAATATCCGTAATTTATTAATCGATTCCATATTAACTTTGTTTTTTCTGGTTTTGGCATTAACAGTGGAAGGTTGACTTTTATTTGAGGAAGGAATTGGATTATCTGGACAAATATTGATATAACTAATTGTGTTACTATTTCCAAAAGTATTATTACTATTAGCAAGATTTATGTTTAAATTTATTTGTCTATCGAGTACAGATTTAAGATTATTTTTATCAACAGTTTCACCAAAGAAATTAGATAAAAGTTGTAACAGCTTGTAACCCTCATCCTTAGCATGACCCGCAGTACAACCGTAGATTTCTGCAATGTCAGTATACCTCTGTCGTTTCAGTGTTCCCTCAATAATTCCCCGTTGCAAATCGTTGAGATGTTTGCCTGTTTTAGAGGAGACAACTTCATCTACAAACTGTAATATATCAGGAATGTCCATCGGTAAAGACCTGAAAAAACCTGCTGTTATTATATCCGTCTTTTTCCGTCTTTTTCCGCCCTGCACCAAAATTTTATAAATTGCCGTCTTTTTCCGCCCTTTTCCGTCTTTACAGATTTTATCTAAGAACTTTAGTATAGGTTAAGACTTAAAAAATGTATTTTGTCTAATATTTATGCCGTTGCCTTTTGTTCCAATCTTTATCGTCGCTATTGTCTTTGGTGGGGTGCTAGGCGGATCAGTTGTCTCTAACTGGGAAAACATTGTCTATTCCCTCCAGGGAAAAAAAATTGTCGTTTTAGGTGCAAGAGAAGTAGGCAAAACCACTCTTTTAAAATATATGGAAAGGGGGATTTTGATTGAACGATATAACCAAACTTTAAAGAAAGAACAGATAGAGCGTATTACACTTGATGATCTAAAAGTTCGGCTTAAAAAAACTCATGATGTTTCTGGAGATACAGCCGCATATACTGAGTGGAAGGAGCTTTTTGAAGAAGCTGATTTAGTTCTATATATTGTCAGAACAGATATGTTACTTAGACGGGATACGAAAACTGAGGAACGTATTCAAGCGGATTTGCAACAGATTAAAAGGTGGAGTAAAAAATTAGGTTCAAAAAAGCAAAAACAATTTTTTATTGTTGGAAATCATTGGGATTCTGATCCAAGATTTAAAAATCTTACTCCTGATAAAATAGGTAACTATTTGGATGAATTTAGATCACTACCAGTTGTAGAGAATATGACTCTACTTGTAGGAGGAGAATCTCAAGTAAAAGTTGCACTGGGAAGTTTAGCAACTGAAAAAGATGCCCATACTCTAATTCAAACAATTTTTACGCAGGTAAAAAAATGAAAAATTTATCATTTTGGGCGCAAAGTCTTGATAATCAAGCTCCCGATATAATCATTAATGATAGACAAGTATTATCTGATGATGAATCACGGCAAAAAATTGTCTCAGAAATTTATAAACTTCCTACAAAAGACATAAAAATTTCTTCCTATGATTCATCGGTTACTGTTCGTTACAGTCATCCTAGATTTGTCATAGAAGTTATCCCGGCTGAAAAAGATCGAGTTAATCGTCTAGCTCCTATTATCATTTATGGACAGTTTCCAAAAGAATGCCCATCAGACTGGGTTAATAATGTATGTAATGAGATTAAAGAAGTTGTCTCTAATCAAATTAAAAGAACGTTACAAGATGGTACATTAGAATCAATTCGGGATTGGTTAATTAAAACTTTAGAAGCAAAAAAAAAGAGGGTACAGTTAGTAAATCAAATCATCAGCTTGACAATAGGTTTGATATTCCCCTTATTGGTAAGTTGGTTAATGCAGAAGTATGGAGTAAAATTAACAACTTTGCAAATCGGGGGATTAATCGCGCTAAACAACTTGCTAGTGATGTCCCTGCAAATATTCCTGAGCAACCCCAACCAAAGCAAATTAAACCTGAAATAATACCTGATACAGGTGAAAGCATTGATACACATAAAAATTTTAATACAATAAAAAAAATGAATCTTGATAATGTTATTCCTAGAAAACGCAAAGCTATTTTGGTTGTTGATACCCATGATTTGACTACACTTAAACATACTCCAGGTGGAAGTGAATTACTTTTAAACGAGCAGGTTTATCTTTTAGTTCCTTCCGATGAAGCATCAAGTTCTTTAGAAAAAAAATTGGAAAAGAGTGGACTTTTGGAAGAAGGATCTTTATTAATTCAAAATCCTTATGATTCATCGGATTATGTTGTTCTTGAGAAATCGGCTTCAACCTTTGCATTAGCAAAATATTTTCATTTTACGACTTTATGTGGGTTCCTCGGTGCGCGAGAAGTTACGGTAGAACAAATCGAAGTCAAAACTTCAACAGGAAAGCAAGTTTATAAAGGTTCTCTAAATAGTTCTGGTGTTACGGGAAATATTGAAGCACAAAGTAAAACCTTTGAACAAATAAGGAATCAACTTAGAATTGAAATGCGGAGTACATTTCCAGGGGGAAATCCGAATATAGAAGAAGCTGAAGCTCATCTAAATAAATATCAACTGTTAAGCGATCATTCTATGACAAGTCTAATTGCTCAAAGATCAGGAAGTAATCCTCTACAAAGTCGAGAATTAACTTTAAGTCTCAGCGAGGAATTTAAGAAAAATTTTAAAGCAATTGCTGATATTAATGTTCCAGTTTATCTTGATTTACAGGCTCAAATTGACCAACTTAAAAAAGAAGTCTATGAGTTTAATTTAACCGTTAAAGTTGAATTTTAGTAAGCTGTTGAGCATCTTATCTGAAATTTCTAGTTTTATGTTAATATAGTCTAGGGTAGTGCCTGCGCCGTAATCACAAACCCTAGCCTATTTTGAGATGAAACCTTCAGAAAAACTATTTTTTATTGCCCTACTTCCCCCTAAACCCATTCAAAACCAAATCACAGAGATTAAACACTATTGTGCCCAAACCTATCATAGTCGCCACGCCCTGAAATCTCCCCCCCATATTACCTTACAACCTCCTTTTAAATGGTTAACTGAAGACTTGCCAACTTTAGAACAACATTTAACTACATTTGCCCTAAATCATGCCCCTATTCCCATCACTTTATCGGGGTTTAATGCCTTTCCCCCCCGCGTCCTGTTTGTGGATGTGATCAAAACACCTGAATTAATTAATATTCAAAAACAGTTAAGCAATAACTTAGAACAACAGCTTAATATTGTGCATCAAGTTTCTAAAAAATATCCCTTTTCTCCCCATGTCACCGTCGCGTTTAAAGATTTAAGTCGAACTGCTTTTGAAACCGCATGGGTAGAATTTGCCCAACGTCCGATTTATTTTGAATTTACAGTCCCTCAATTAACCCTATTAATTCATAACGGACAAACCTGGAACATCAAAACCGAGTTTCCTTTCCTTAATTTTGATTCTCGTCTGTAGTCTATTATTGGCCATTTGATCAATTTTTCGCCGATTTCTAGGGAATTAGCTTGACAAAATCCCCCAGATAGGAGACAATATTCTTACGCCAAACATGGCTATACGCTTGACTAAAAAATCAATATTTTAATATCAGGGTGACAAGTGGGGTTGCTTCTCAAGATTAATCAAAAACCTCCTACCCCAAATCAAAACTTTCTTTTAACCAAGTTAAAATTTCCCCATTCACCCGTTCTGGACATTCATCATGGGCGCAATGTCCGGCATTTTCCAACTCCACTAATTTTAATTGAGAGTAATATTGTAAATATTGACGAGGGTTAGCAAATTTAACTGGAATTAAACGATCTTCTAATCCACAAAGTAACAAAATAGGAACCGTTAACTGCGGAAATAGACTTTTAACCGTCGGCCCCAGACGGGGATTGCCCATCATCTTTAAAATTGAACAAAATGCCCGGGCAGCACCCCGTTCTAGGGCAGGAGTTACTAAAATTCCCACTAATTCATCCGTAATAGCATCGGGATTATTATAGGCTAACTTTACCCAACGCCGGACAAAACTCGGACGACGAGCCAAGGCAAAAAACAACCTTAAAACCGGAGGAGAAGCTACAATATTTTGTACAGTTTCCACCACCGGAATTGACCAAGGCGGTAACATTTCCAATTGTAATCCCGGGTCAGGAAGACTAATTAAAACTAATCCTTTAGCTAATTTCGGATCTTGGGATGCTACCATTAAACTCACCAACGACCCAATCGAATTTCCCACTAAAATTACGGGTTCTCGGATAAAAGTTTTCCAAAAATCATAGACCAAATCTACCCATAACTGAGTATTGTAGGTGGTGATCGCCTTGGACGAACCGCCAAAACCCAATAAATCCAAAGCATAAACCGTATGGGTTTGACCCAACACAGCCAAATTGTATCGCCAATGTCCAATCGAAGCCCCAAATCCATGTAAAAACAACATCGGGTAACTGGGACTAGAAGACAGGGACAAAGGGGGCCGACTATAGGTATATCGAACCCGCCAACCCCGCCAAATCCAATCCCGTTGACAACCGACTTGATCTTGCCAGCTTGCAGAACTTAACAAATATCCTCCAATCACAACATAACTTTATATTGATAATCTTAACGTTTATAGAATTTAGGTTAAATTTGAAACAGAATATCGATGGGAATGAGTACAATAGGAAACTGTAGAACCCTATCACCATCATATTTAATCGCTTGCAAACTTCTTTAATGCCTGTGACCGATAAAAAAATCAATCGCAATTTGCCTCCCATTAACGAAAATATCCGGTTTCCTAAAATCCGGGTCATAGATGCGGATGGCTCTCAGTTGGGGATTCTCACCCCCCGGGAAGCCTCGCGGATGGCGGAGGAAAAAGAACTCGACTTAGTATTGGTTAGTGACAAAGCCGACCCCCCGGTGTGTCGGATTATGGACTATGGCAAATACAAGTACGAACAGGAAAAGAAAGTTCGAGAAGCCAAGAAAAAACAACACACCGTTGATGTCAAGGAAGTCAAGATGCGCTACATCATTGACGAACACGATTACAAAGTGCGCGTCAATCAAGCCAAACGCTTCCTGCAATCGGGGGATAAAGTCAAAGCCACCATTATGTTCCGGGGTCGGGAAATTCAACACAGCCACCTCGCTAAAAGCCTATTGGAACGTATGGCCTCTGAGTTGCAAGAATTGGCTGAGGTGCAACAAGAACCCAAACAAGAAGGACGCAGCATGATGATGTTGCTCTCACCCAAAAAGTAGAACTCAGGTGTTGAGGTTTGGACTTCTAGGAGGTTGCCTTTAGATCTCAAGTTCAGCCCAAAAACCCTGATTATAGGTAAGCCTAGATCCTCCTTAACCAGGGGGATTTTAACTGGTCGTTTCCATCCTTTCTAACTCAAGACAGTCTATAAATCGGTTAAACTCTATGGAGAGATCCGATCATCACAAAAAGGGGTTTGGGCATCGCATGGAAAAACCAGTCAGTGGTTCCGCTATGCTGGGACAAGGGGTGCTGCGGGGACTGAATCTCCGTCAGGAAGAAGTGGAAAGAACCCTACTGATGTTTTTGGTCTATACCTTAGCATCCGTGGGGTTAATTTGGTTAGAACTAAGTACCGTGGGTTTATTCCTCGATGAATACGGCGCTGATAAATTACCCTGGATCTATATCGCTAGTGCCGGGATGGGTTCAGGTTTAGGCTTTGTTTATTCGTCGCTGCAAAAGGTTTTTCCCCTCCGTCAAGCAATTGTGATCATCTTTGTGATCATGGCAATACCCTTATTTTTATTTCGTTGGGGATTGGGATTATCCGAGATCAAAATATTAGGGTTAAGTCTTCAATTTATTACCCTATTTTTAATGTGGTTATGGGTGGAAGCCTCTTATGTTCTCAACGACTTAAATAATGCGATCACCGCTAACCAACTGTTTAATATTCGAGAAATTAAACGCACCTATCCAATTATTAGTAGTGGATTTCTAGTCGCTGGGGTAATTAGTGGGTTTTCCCTGCCCCTGCTATTGAGAGTGGTGGGACTTAATAACGTCACCTTAGTTTCTGGGGTGATGGTGCTCCTAGCCGCCGTAATTTTATTTTATCTATCCCAACGTTACGGTCAATCCTTCCCCGACTCCACACGCTGGACGCCCGAAGACGAAGAACAAGAATTCAGTACCCGCAATCTTAAAGGCCCGGTTTTGGGTTATGTAATTCCCCTAGTCTCGTTTTTTGTGCTCGCCGAAGCCCTATATGTATTAGTCGATTTTCAATTTTTTAGTCAATTAGAATTTCAAAGCGATACGGCCGGAGCCAGTGGCATTGTTAGCTTCCTGGGAATCTTTGAAGGAATTTTGAGTGTGGCTCAGGTCTTAACTCAATGGTTTGGGTCGAGTCGATTAGTGGAACGCACGGGGGTCTTTGTCACCGCCATTGTTTTACCCGTTGGGGTGATTATTTTAGGCACGATTTCCTTAATTGGGGGCATTACGGGGATATTTTCAGTATTCCTCGGATTTGTGATCCTGCGATTCCTCGATGAATTATTCCACTACACCTTAATTGAAACTACCGGAGCCGTGCTGTTCCAACCGTTGCCCGACCATGTGCGCAGCGATATTCAATCGATGGTCAATGGCATCTTTGAACCGATGTCCACGGGGGTGACGGGGGTACTGATTTTAATTACCCTCTGGGTCTCCCGGTTGATTTTTCCTGAATCCACCGAAACCCAGTTACAAAGTGAACAGGGCTTAATGTTCGTTGGTCTGATCATCCTCATGGCTGTGGTTTGGCTATTGGTGGTTTGGTTAATTCGTGCCCAATATGTCAGTTTATTGGTTCGCAGTGCCGAACGGGGACGGCTGAGTGTCTCGGATATTGATATGCCCCAACTCAAGCGCAATGTGCTAGAAACCCTGAAAAAACCCGGAGAAGAAGCGGATAAACGCTCCTGTATTGAACTCCTGAGTCAACTGGATGCGAAAAACGTCGGTGAAACCCTGGTTCCCCTCCTCGATAGTCTCTCCCCGGGGTTACAGCGTCAGAGCTTGGAAATTATGCTCAATCACCCTAATCCCGCCTATTTGGAGGAAATCCGAGCTTTTACCCAAGGGACTTTACCCCCGGAAGTTCTAGCCCTGGCCCTGCGATACCTGTGGTTAACCGAAACCAGTCCTGATATTGAACAGTTACGGCCCTATCTTCAACCCCAGGTTGACCCGGTGGTGCGGGGAACGGCCGGGGCTTTGATTTTGCGTCGAGGCGATCGCGAACAAAAGGCCGTCGCCACCAATACTATCCGCCGGATGATTACTTCTGGCCAAGAACGAGAACGGGTGATGGGAGTCCGCGCCCTGGGAGAAGCGGATTATTTACAAGGACTGCGGCTCTATCTGAACGATTTACTACAGGATGAATCCCTGCGCGTCCGTTGTGCCCTATTAGATGTGATCGCCTCTACCCATTTGGAGGAATACTATCCTTCTTTAATTAAAGCTCTCTCCTATCGTTCTACCCGGGATATCGCGTTACAGGCTTTGGTCAGGTTAGGAAATGAAGCGATTCCTTTATTGATCCAGCAGGCAAGTGATATCTATAAAACGGATTTGGTACGGTTACAGGCTTGGACAGCCCTCGGTGAAATCGGCACAGCCGAAGCCCTCGATACCCTAATTAGTGAATTGATGATTTCCTGGGGTACTACCCGCCGCAATATCCTGAGAATTTTGCTTAAAATCCCTCAAGATGCTGGAATTGAAGGAGTCTTAGATCGGGTCGGACGCACCGGGGTAGAAATTTTAATTGAGCAGGAATTAATGTTCATCGGTCAAATTTATGCCGCTTTGCTGGATTTGTCCCTGGAAACCCCGATCCTGTCGGACTCAGAGGATGAAGATTCAGACACCTTTGATCCCTTCGATCCAGTTGTCCCTGATATTCATGCTCCCCAACAGTTATTAAAACGCGCCCTGGAAGGATTAGAAATTGATGCGGTGGATCGTTGCTTTTTATTAATGAAGTTTTTATATCCCCATAGCTCGGTGCAAGCCGCATCCTTTAATGTTCAATCTAATTCTTCTTCTAATGTGGCACGGGGGTTAGAAATTCTTGATAACATTGTTGATATTACCCATAAACGGGCATTAATTAGCATTCTCGATCAGCACTCTAAATTAGAGAAATTGCAGAATTTATCCGATTTGGTCAGCTATCAACCCCTAAAACCCAGCGATCGCCTACGCCGTTTATTAGAGTTACGCCATTTTCTCTCGGACTGGGCCTTGGCCTGTTGTTTCCATGTCGCCAAAAGCTCCCGATGGAGTTTAACGGCCGAACAAGCCCTGATGTGCTTACGCCATCCCACCGGGTTTGTTCGAGAAGCGGTCTTAGCCTATCTAAAGATTGCATCTGAACGGGCTTTGATAGAATTATTGCCAATGCTACAAAATGATCCCGATCATTTAGTTGCAAACCAAGTTGAGGAGTTAATGATCCAGCTTGGAGTGAAGTAGTGATCAAAGGTGTAGAGTGCGGAACAAAGAAGTTAATGATTTTTCCCTGTTCCCCGTTCCCTATTCCCTGTTCCCTGTTCCCTGTTCCCTCCTAGAAATGAATTTTTTATTAAACCTATGTTAACCAGCGTTGAACGCCTTTTATTTGTCAGGGGTGTCCCGATTTTTAAAGAATTGCGAGATGATTTTTTAGTCCGTCTGGCATCAGTCATGGATGAATTATCCTTTCCCAATGAACATAGTATTTTTACTGAGGGTCAGGAAGGACGGGCGCTTTATATTGTGGTTTCTGGACGGGTGCGGGTTCATATTGGCGATCGCAATTTAGCCGAATTAGGAAAGGGAACTTGTTTTGGTGAAATGTCTCTCTTTGATGCCGAACCTCGTTCCGCCACCGTCAGCACCCTAGAAACCTGCGAATGTTTAATCTTAACCCAAATGCAACTCTATGATGCTATTGATGAAACCCCCGGTATTGCGATTAATATTATTCGTTTATTATCTCGGCGAATTCGAGAACTGAATCAAAAATTAAATCCGCCTACCCCTCCCATAGAAGGAAATAAAGTAGTCGAACTGCGACCATCTGGGGGCTAGTCTCTGAATCAGAATTTTTAGGAGAATAACCGCTCATACTCTTGTATGTTTAATCCCGAAAAAAATTGGTTTAAGTTAACAGTTACCATTAAAAACTCTGTTATTCCAGCGATCATGCCCCGTGTGATTCTATGTACAACATTGGGCATTGCAATTTCTCTATTCGATTATCATGATTGGCCGATCGTATCGGAAGTCTTTAATTATTTTATTTTTCCTGATTTGGTTCTAGGTTTATTATTAGTTTTCCGAACAAATACAGCCTATGATCGCTTTTGGGAAGGTCGGAAACTTTGGGGAACTTTAGTCAATACTGTGAGAAATTTTGCTCGCCAAATTTGGTTAATGGTTCCCGAAAAAGATATCAATGATACCAATAATAAAATCGCCACATTAAAACTATTAGTTGCTTTTGCCGTAGCCACTAAACTTCATTTAAGAAAAGAAAAAGTTAATGCAGAAATTGAGGCTTTAATGTCTTCAGAACAGTATGTTAAATTGCAAACCATGAACCATCCTCCTCTGGAAATTGCCTTTTGGATTGGAGACTATTTACAGGCTCAAAATAAACAGCATCACCTTCATATTTATCAATTAACTGCTTTATATAAACTTTTAGATACCATGGTCGATGTCTTAGGAGGTTGTGAACGAATTAGTAAAACTCCTCTACCTTTAGCCTATCAAATTCACCTCCAACAAATCTTATTAATTTATTGTTTGATTCTACCGTTAAAAATTGTGAGTAATTTAGGACTATTTACCGGGTTAATCGTAGCAATTATGACGTTCACCCTATTAGGAATTGAAGAAATTGCCCGTCAAATTGAAAATCCTTTCGGTTATGACGAAAATGACATCCAACTAGATACAATTTGTCAAGCAATGTTAAAAAATATTCAAGATTTAATTTCCCTCCCCCCCAGTGTTCAGACCTACGAACAGGAAATTAAATCTAAACTTAATGATATAGCAGCAGCTAAGGAATTTAGGACTCCTACGGATTCTGAAACCTAGACTTGTACTCCTCCTATTACCTATTACCTATTACCTATTACCTATTACCTATTACCTATTCCCTATTCCCTACCAAAGAAACCGGGTTTCTGGCCCTGATTTTGCGGATGAAATCTTGATTTCTCGTTCAGAAACCCGGTTTCTGCGTAAGTCCTGTTAGGGTAAAATAGCAGAATGCACCTTTTAAATTTCTAGCCTTATGAACCGTTTAGAAATTGAAAACCGGACAATTTTACTAGCGTTAACGGGTTCCCGGGGTTATGGACTGGATACACCGACTTCTGATTATGATTATCGTGGGGTATTTATTGCCACTAAACCCTATTATTTAGGGTTTAATCTGATTGAACAAAAAGATCGGGGTTGGGACACAGAACCGACAGAAAAGTTCCCCTTTTTATCTAAAGATACCTGTTTATATGAATTAAAAAAATTCCTGAAACTTTTGATTGATAATAACCCTAATATTTTAGAATTATTATGGTTTAAAGACTATGTTCATCTAACAGAAGTGGGCGAACACTTGAGACAACATCGCCAGATTTTTTTATCTAAAAAAGTTAAACAAACCTATTCTGGCTATGGCTACGCCCAAATTAAAAAGTTAGAATCCCATCGTCGTTGGTTATTGAACCCACCGACCCAGAAACCCACGGCGGCGGAATTTGGGTTAGTGGAAACACCGCCTTTAACCGTTAGTCAGATGAATGGTTTTTTAGAATATTTATATGGGTTAGTTCGCGATCGCATTGAATTTTTAGAACCGACCCAGGAACTCTATAAACTCCTAACTGCGGATATCGATTTTAAAGGAGTTTTAAAACAGTATCCTTTACCGGAATCCACTTTAGAGATGACTCAAAAGTTATCTAATTCCTCTAACGATTTTATTCAATTATTGCAAAAAAGTCAACAGTATCAAAGGGCTTGTCGGGAATACCAACATTATCAAGATTGGAAGAAAAATCGCAATCGAGATCGGGCGGAAATGGAAGCCAAGGTGGGATATGATTGCAAATTTGCCATGCAAGCCATTCGCCTATTAAAAACAGGAATTGAGGTCTTAGAAACTCAATCTTTGATTGTAGACCGTCGAGAAACTGGAGATGCGCAGGAATTATTAGACATCAAAAAAGGCAAATATTCCTATGATCAGGTGATGGAAATTGCCAAAGGTTTGTATGAAAAACTCGACCAAGCCGCGGAAAATTCTACCTTGCCGAAACAAGTAGATGCGGAAGTTGTGAATCAACTTTGCATTGAATTAGTATCTCAGCAAGGATTTTAATGGGTAATGGGTAATGGGTAATGGGTTAGGAATATGAATTGTGAAACCTTTTTAAAAATTCCACATCACCGGACTATCATCTAAATAATCGGTAACAGTCCACCCAATTTTATCGATTTCTGCGAGATCTTCGGGGGAAAGAATAATCTGAGTCGCCAGAGTATTTTGTTGGGCTTGTTCGGCATTTCTAAACCCAATAATTGCGTTAGTTTGGGGTTGAGCAATTAACCAAGCGATCGCTAATTGTCCTAACGTACAGTGATAACCTTCGGCAATAGGTCGTAATTGGTTTAGGGCATTTTGTACCCGTTGATAATGGTCTTTATCGGCAAACAATTTATTTTTAGACCGATGATCTCCTTCGGCAAATTGATGATGAGGGCCGAATTTTCCGGTTAATAATCCTTGGGCTAAGGCAGAATAGGCTAAAATCGAAATATTCTGTTCAATGCAATAGGGCATGGCATCTTTTTCTACTTTTCGCCAAAATAAAGAATAGGGCGGTTGTAGACTTTCAATTTTTCCATATTGGGCGGCTTCTTCTAATTGAGAACGCGAGAAATTAGACACCCCAATGGCTCGAATTTTCCCCTGGGTTTTTAAGTCGTTTAAAGCCCTCATGGTTTCGGCAATGGGTACAATTTCCGAGTTCATAAATCCAGAAGGCCAATGAATTTGATAGAGGTCAATATAATCGGTATTCAGATTTTTTAAAGATCGTTCACAGGCCGCAATTACTTGATCATATTTTAAATGATTAGCAAATACTTTACTCGCATAAACCACTTGATCTCGAACATCCGATAAAGCTTGGGCGACGATTTGTTCCGAGTGTCCTTCCCCATAAATTTCTGCGGTGTCAACGGTGGTAATACCCCCATCAAAGGCGGCACGAATGGCTTTAATGGTTTCTGCATCTTCAATACCCACCCACATCCGTTTTCCGGCTTGCCAAGTTCCGATTAAAATAGGAGTAATTAAAATATCAGATTGACCGAGAATCCGTTTTTCCATGTTAAATTCCTCAATTATCGGTTATTATTATATCTGAAATTAGAGGCAATTAAAATCTAAAATAAACCTATGGAAACCATAACAAATTATGCTTTAAAGGAATGGGATATTGCCATTCAAGCGTTAGAACAGGGTAAAACCATTATGTTATTGAGAAAAGGAGGAATTCGCGAACAGGGGGGAAATTTTAAGGTTGATAATGAAAAAATTCTACTCTATCCCACCTTTGAACATCAAAACCCAACTTTATTAAAACCGGAATATGCAAATTTTGTCCAACCTGTTGTTTCTGGTTGGCATCCTGAAACCGTTAAAATTAGCAGTTTTGCTGAAATTACTGATATTATATCATGGAATAATACTAAAAATGAATATTTAATTAATTCGTTAATAAAATATCATATTTGGAATCAAGAATTTATTCGCGATCGCCTGCAATTTAAACCTGATAAACCGCTTTATATTTTATTATTGAGAACCTATAAACTCTCTCAAATATATGATATTCCCTATCATCCCAGTTATGGAGGATGTCGGTCTTGGATTGAGTTACAAAAAATGATTTCATTAGAAAATATGGTTCCTGTTTTAACTCAAGAAGACTACGATCAACAAGTATCAACAATCCATCAAATTCTTCAATCCTCGTAGTGAGGCGTTCACGCCTCTATTCTTCTTCAAAAATCCCTGAAGAATCTAAATATAAAAATCCTAAAAATTCTGTTCACTTTTTAAGAAAGCCCTGAAGGGCTTACTACGGGAATAAGGAGTTTCAGTCCCGCAAGCGGGATTATGTTAATTGAAAGAGTTCTAGCCAGTTTTAAAGTTAAAGATTCCAAGGTGTTTCAGTCCCGCAAGCGGGATTATGTTAATTGAAAGACCGGACAGGATAACGAAAGCGTCATTGGTTTTGATGTTTCAGTCCCGCAAGCGGGATTATGTTAATTGAAAGTGCTAATACTGAGACGGGTGTAATGGAAGGAATTTTGATAGTTTCAGTCCCGCAAGCGGGATTATGTTAATTGAAAGCATCGACATGAACTCCGTTAAATCAAACCCTTCCCATTGTTTCAGTCCCGCAAGCGGGATTATGTTAATTGAAAGTCTCATTGAGCCAGTCCCCATCTGGGATTAAATATTTGTTTCAGTCCCGCAAGCGGGATTATGTTAATTGAAAGAGGACTGTAATATCTCACCCCCCGTAGCATTTTCAAGTTTCAGTCCCGCAAGCGGGATTATGTTAATTGAAAGACAAGCCCTTTTTCTTTGAGAAGTTTCAGGGCTTCAAGGTTTCAGTCCCGCAAGCGGGATTATGTTAATTGAAAGCAAACCGTTCGGATTTGTCCTACCTGAACCAACCGGTTTCAGTCCCGCAAGCGGGATTATGTTAATTGAAAGATCACAGCCAAATCATCCCATTCGTCATCGGTGAGAATTTGTTTCAGTCCCGCAAGCGGGATTATGTTAATTGAAAGACTTATTGTTTGATGTCTATGATAGTAGTTATAATATAGAGTTTCAGTCCCGCAAGCGGGATTATGTTAATTGAAAGTAAGCCGTTTGGAAATTGTGGAGGGTTTAAGGGTTGTTTCAGTCCCGCAAGCGGGATTATGTTAATTGAAAGAAAAAGTAGGAGATCAGTCCGTTGTTTCTGCCGAAAAGTTTCAGTCCCGCAAGCGGGATTATGTTAATTGAAAGCTATTGACAAACTCAAATCAGTTTCAATATTGAAATGTTTCAGTCCCGCAAGCGGGATTATGTTAATTGAAAGCTTTAATCGATGTAACCTGTTCTAACTTG
>DATNRE010000413.1:0-10370 GCA_036703685.1 Candidatus Obscuribacterales bacterium | reverse complement strand
ATCGATGCGAGATGCGGAAGCATTGGATACCGCTATTAATGCTTTTATTAACTATTTGCGTCCAGAAGTTAGGGATTTTCGAGACGCTATTAGCCATTTTCAAGAAGATTTACCGACTATTTTAACAACATTGCGATCGCTAATTGATCAACAGTCTATTAATAATAAACCCTTTCAACAAGCGCGGGATAAATTTTTGCGAGTTTGTCAAGATTCTATTCACCCAGAAATTAGTTTAGAAGATATCCGAGAAATGATGATTCAGCATATCTTAACTGAAGATATCTTTATTAATATTTTCAATGAGTCCCAATTTCACCGAGAAAATAATATTGCGAGTCAGTTACAAGCGGTGATTGAAACTTTTTTTACTGGGGCGACTAAACGCAATACTTTAAGCACGATCGAGCGTTATTATGCGGTTATTCGACGCATCGCAGCTAATATTTATAATCATCACGAAAAGCAAAAATTCCTTAAAGCGGTTTATGAGAATTTCTATAAAGCGTATAACCCTAAAGCGGCGGATAAGTTAGGAATTGTTTATACTCCTAATGAAATTGTCCGGTTTATGATTGAGAGTACGGATTATTTATTGCATAAACATTTTGGTAAAATTTTAGCAGATAGGGATGTCGAAATTTTAGATCCTGCCACGGGGACGGGAACATTTATTACTGAATTAATTGAATACTTACCTAAAGCTAAATTACCCTATAAATACGAGCATGAAATCCATTGTAATGAAGTAGCGATTTTACCCTATTATATCGCTAACTTAAATATTGAGTTTACCTATCTACAAAAAATGGGGAATTATGCCGAGTTTCATAATATTTGTTTGATGGATACTTTAGATCATACGGTTTTTGCGGATAAACAGTTAGATTTATTCTCAATGACGGTGGAAAATACCGCTAGAATTAAACGACAAAATGATCGTAAAATTTCGGTTATTATGGGAAATCCTCCTTATAATGCTAAACAGGAAAATTTTAATCAAAATAATGCTAATCGTTATTATCAAGCAGTTGATAAACGAATTAAAGATACTTATATTAAATATGGGAAAGCTCAAAATCAAATTGTTATTTATGATATGTATACCCGTTTTATTCGGTGGGCGTCAGATCGATTAAGTCACAATGGTATTATTGCTTTTGTTTCCAATAATTCTTTTATTGATGCTTTAGCTTATGACGGGTTTAGGAAAGTTATTGCAGAAGAATTTAATGAGATTTGGATTATTGATACAAAAGGAAATGCTCGTAATAGTGGCGAAAGAAGACGACAGGAAGGAGGTAATGTATTTAGTGATCAAATTAGAGTTGGTGTTGCGATTTATTTCTTGATTCGTAATGAAAATTCACAAGGATTCAAGGTTTTTTATCATGCTTTTGATGATTATGCTAAAGCAGAGGATAAAAAAGATTTTTTAGCTAAAAATAAATTACAAAACATTGATTTTATTCACTATCAAGGTGATAAAAATAATAACTGGATTAATCAAACTGATAATGACTTTGATAGTTTATTACCGTTAATTGATAAAGAAGTTAAAAGCGGAAAAGCAGAAACCGCAGTTTTTAAAATATTTTCCAGAGGAGTTGCTACTCAACGAGATGAATGGGTTTATGATTTGTCCTTAGAAAATTTAACCCAAAAAATGAAATATTTGATTGGCGTTTATCAAGAAACCTTAAAAGATAACGATTACAAAGATAAGTTTAGTATTAAATGGGATGCCGATTTAAGCCAATATTTAAAAAGAAAAATCTCTAAATCTTTTTCTAAACAGCAAATAGTCAAGAGTTTATATAGACCTTACTCAAAACAATATTTATATTTTGATAAGCACTTTAATGGTAGAACGTATCAATGGTTAAGCCTTTTTTTTGATAATAATACTGTAAATTATAGCATTGCTTTTTTGGCATTAGGAAATCCTAAACCCTTTCATTGTTTAGCAAGCGATACTATTATTGACCTTCATTTAACAGGTGATTCTCAATGTTTACCCCTATACTCTTATGATCAAGAAGGAAACCGCATTGATAATATTACCGACTGGGGTTTAACCCAATTTCAAACCCATTACAACGATAAAGATATTAAAAAAATCGATATCTTCCATTATACCTATGCTGTTTTACATAATCCCATCTATCGAGAAAAATATGAACAAAACCTAAAACGCGACTTTCCCCGTATTCCCTTTTATGATAACTTTCCACAGTGGGTAACTTGGGGAAAACAACTGATGGAACTTCATATTAACTACGAAACTATTAACCCCTATCCCCTAACCCGGGTTAATAGTTCGGAAACCGAAATCACCAACCCCAAACCCAAATTAAAAGCCGATAAAATCAAAAATGAAATTATCCTCGATACCGTCACCACCTTAACCGATATTCCTAAAACCGCCTGGGACTATCGCCTAGGAAATCGTTCGGCGTTAGAATGGATATTAGACCAATATAAAGAGAAAAAACCCAAAGATGAAACTATTGCCAAACAATTTAATAATTATCGATTTGCGGACTATAAAGAACAGGTGATTAACTTATTAATGCGGGTTTGTACCGTTAGTATAGAAACCGTTAAAATTATTCAAGCTATGGAAACCCATCAACATTAATATATAGTAATCCTCAATAGGTTGTAACATTTTAATACTGATATGAAACAGTCAAAAGTATTATCCCTATTCCCTGTTCCCAGATCCTTTAATTAATATTACCTTACAAGGAACAGAGTCAAGAGATGATAGCATTTATGCTATCATTAGCTTATGTCTAGCAAACTTGTAATTGACACCAACGTTTTTGTCAGTGCCTTGATTAGCCCCTCTGGAGCAAGTCGCGCTGTACTTCGTGCCTGCTTACAAAGAAAGTATCAACCCCTGATGGGAACAGCACTATTGATGGAGTATGAGTCAATCCTGGGGCGATCGGAGGTGATGGCACGCTGCCCAATATCGAAAGCTGATATTGAAGTATTGCTTGCTGCTTTGATGTCAGTAAGTCAATGGGTTCAGGTTTATTATTTATGGCGACCGAACTTGAAAGATGAAGCGGATAATCATCTAATTGAATTGGCGATCGCGGGCAATGCAGAGGCAATTGTTACCCAGAATATTAAAGATTTCCAAAGGGCTGAACTTCTCTTTCCCCAGCTTTCTATTATTTCCCCGGAAGCATTGATTACGGAGTAATTACAATATGGCAACTTTAACGATTCGTTTACCTGATGACAAACATTTCCGCCTGAAAGCTTTAGCTCAATCTCGCGGCATTAGTATCAATAAGCTTATGGAAGAATTATCAACGTTTGCGATCGCTGAGTTTGATGCTCAGACACGATTTCAAACTTTAGCAATGCGGGGCGATGTGGCACAGGGTTTAGAAGTTTTGGATCGCTTAGATGCCTTAAATCATTAGAGAGTCTGGTGAATATTATTGTTTGACCTCTCCCCCAGCCCCTCTCCTGCGAGGAGAGGGGAGAATAATTATTACTATTAAACATAAAAAATTACCTATTACTATTACTCCCCCTTCCCTTGCAGGGAAGGGGGTTGGGGGGTTAGGTCACAAAGGTTTTTGGGAGAAGTTTTCCCCTACCTATCCCCCATAATTCCATCCGGTGCTGGCGAGGTTGAGAATTTCCGCTTCTTGATGAACACCGGCGGCGATGACTTCCCCAACAAATACCGTATGGTCGCCATGTTCAACGCAACCCACGACTTGACATTCTACATAACCTAGGGCGACGGAAATAATCGGACAACCGGTTTCTCCTAGGTAAAATTCGATGTCTTCAAATTTGTTTCCCACTCGATGTTGGGGTTTAAAGAATTTCTGGGCAATGTCTTTTTGGCCTTCTGCCAGGAAACTCAGGGCGAACACACCACTGGTTTTAATCATGGCATGGGATTTAGAATCATTTTTAACACAGTTGACCACTAAGGGCGGCTCAAAGGAGGCTTGTGTCACCCAACTGGCGGTAAAACCATTGACTTCCTCTCCCTCTTTGACTCCACAAATATACAGGGCGTGGGGAATTTTACGCAGAATTGTTTTTTTAGCGGCTTGGTCTAACACAATGTTAATCGGATATTTAGTGGTTTTACAGAAATTAGTTTAACAAAAAACTAGGATTTAAGACGGCATTACCCCTAAAACATAATCCCATTGATTTACGGAATGATTTTTGGTGATGTCGAAAATGAGTCCTTCCCCTTCGGCGCAAACCTCCCGAATTTGGGGTAATTCTCCAATTTTATTGAAACTCAAAATAGTATAGAGTTTCTGATTTTTATGAACTGTTTCCCCTAGTTTAACATAAAATTCAATCATGCCTCCGCCGGGGGAATAATAGCGTTGAATTTTATCTTTAGGGGTAAGATGAATCCGATGATTTGGGGTAGAAGTTAAGGGGAAATCTTCTATTGATAAAAGTCCTTTAGTCGCCAAATAATTTTTGATTCCCCTAACTCCTTTCTGCACAGATTCGGGATTCATTTCTAACCCCGAACCCAGTTCTATTGTCCAAGATTCAATCTCAAATCTGATATTTTTTCCCCGTTTAGCTAATTCCCGTTCTAAGGCTAACCAGGGCTTCATAAAGGCTTCGTCAAAGGCATCCCCATCATAATCATTCATTAATATTCCCGTATCTAATAGAAAGGCATTCGCACTTACTTCTCGACTATGAAAACAATATAAATAGTCCAGGGCGTTATTCGTTGAACTGTGTAAATCAATCACATAATCAGCATCAATGGCTAGGTTTTGCAGTTGATAGCGATAATAATTATTATAGGAAACTCCCGGGGAACTTCTGATCGGTTTAGCCAGTTGATGGAATTTATTTAAAAGAGTTTGACGATATTTTTCTTGAATTTTATCGGGTTGTAAATCCTGATAATCTTCGGCAAATTCGCCAATATCGACCCCGGTTTTTTCATAATCCCAAAAAATTCGATTCCAGTCTTTGCCATCATAAAGATTATATCGACCGGAAGAAAAATAATGCGATCGCTGATTTACTCCCAAAGGATTACAAACAGGAACTAATAAAATTTCTCCGGTTAATTGAGTCTTATCCAAAGTAATTAAAAAATTAATTAAATCCTGAATCACCGCATTTCCACTAATTTCAGCCCCGTGTAAATTAGATTGTAAATAAACCTTTTTACCTGGATTTTCCCCAGTAAACTGATAACTCTGAATAAATAATTGATCGCCAGAAGCGAGTTGAATCAAGGGAATTGTTGAAATATTGGGAATCATAAATCAGTCATCAGTAATCAGTTAACAGTTATCAGTTGTAGGGGCGGGTTAATCAAGATTTCAGTAATTAACAAAGATCTAAATAAACCCGCCCGTACCAGTTTCAGTTATCAGTTATCAGTTATCAGTTATCAGTTAACAGTTAACAGTTATCAGTTAACAGTTAAATGGCAGGTCTCTACTGTTTTGAACAAAATCCATGCTACAATGGGGATTTTAACGTTAAAATTAGCTTTATTATTTATATTCCTGTGTCCTACTCCACCGAAAACAATCCCCACCCGGATCTTAACGCCCTATTTCCATTTCCCCTGGATGAGTTTCAATGCAATGCCATTACAGCGTTGGATGATGGAAAGTCCGTTGTGGTTTGTGCGCCAACGGGCTCGGGAAAAACCTTAGTAGGAGAATATGCCATCCATCGGGCTTTAGCAGGTAATAGGCGGGTATTTTATACTACACCCCTAAAGGCGCTATCCAATCAGAAGTTTCGGGACTTTCGAGAGCAGTTTGGGGCGGACAAGGTAGGGTTACTAACGGGGGATATTTCCGTTAACCGGGACGCGGCGGTGGTGGTGATGACCACGGAGATTTTCCGCAATATGCTCTATGGTACACCGATTGGAGAAGTCGGAACCTCCCTAGAGTCGGTGGAGGCGGTGGTTTTGGATGAATGCCACTATATGAATGACCGCCAACGGGGGACGGTTTGGGAAGAATCGATTATTTATTGTCCCCGGGAAATTCAATTGGTGGCCCTATCGGCAACCGTGGCCAATAGTGAACAATTAACCCACTGGATTTCTCAAGTTCATGGCCCCACGGAATTAATTTATTCTGACTTTCGGCCCGTACCGCTACAATATCACTTTTGCAATATTAAGGGCTTCTTTCCCCTTTTAGATGATTCTCGCAAACGAATTAATCCTCGCCTCAAAGAAAAAAAAGGGATTCCGCAACGGGGTAGACGCAATGATATTCCCAGTTTAGGCGCGATTATCTCCCATCTCCAAGAACGGGATATGCTACCTGCTATTTATTTTATCTTTAGTCGGAAAGGATGCGATCGCTCCGTTGCAGAAGTGCGTCATTTATCCTTAGTTAATGAAGCCGAAACCGCTCGCTTAAAAGAACGAATTGATGCGTTTTTAGCCTCAAGTCCCGAAGGCATTCGTCCCGAGCAAGTCGAAATTTTATATCGGGGAATTGCCGCCCACCATGCGGGACTTTTACCCACTTGGAAAGGGTTAGTAGAAGAATTATTTCAACAGGGATTAATTAAGGTGGTATTTGCCACCGAAACCCTCGCCGCCGGGATTAATATGCCCGCGAGAACCACCGTAATTTCTAGTTTATCAAAACGCACCGATGACGGTCATCGCCTGTTAAAACCCTCGGAATTTCTGCAAATGTCGGGAAGGGCGGGACGGCGGGGCATGGACACCGAAGGTTATGTGGTGACGGTACAAACCCCCTTTGAAGGGGCAAAGGAAGCCGCCTATTTAGCCACATCTAAACCCGACCCCTTAGTCAGTCAATTCAGCCCCAGTTATGGCATGGTTTTGAACTTATTACAGCGGCATAGTTTAGAAAAATCTAAGGAATTAGTAGAACGCAGTTTCGGACAATATCTATCTACAATTAATTTAATTCCTGCCCAAGAAGAAATTGAAATCGTGCAGGCGGAATTGGCATTAGTGGAGGCTCAATTCGGCTTTCAGGGCGAACAAAATATGGCATTGTTGGAAGAAACCTTAGCCAGTTTTGAAAAAGTTTATGAGCGCCTACGGGAAGAACGTCGTTTATTGAAAGTATTGCAACAGCAAGCCGAAGATAGACGAATGCACCGGATGGCTAACTTGATGGAGGCGACGATCTTAGGGACAACGGTGGGGTTACGGGGGAAAAATGTTCCCACTGCCCGCAGCCTGGAGTCTGACCCCATTCCCGCCGTATTAGTCGCCAAAACCCCCAGTTCGGGACAGGCGCCCTATTTCCTGTGTTTGGGACGGGATAATCGCTGGTATGTGGTGAGTGCGGCCGATATTGTGGTGCTGCAACCCGATTCTAAACGGTTAAATGTGGATTATCTGGAGATTCCCAATATTCCGTTTAAACTCGGTCAATGTCGCAAAGGAGATGAATTAACCATCGCCATTACCCAACAAATTCCCGAATTAAATATACCTGAACCCCCTCCAGAAGTCATCGCTCAACAAGAACAAGTCGAACGGTTAGAGTTAGAATTAGACGCCCATCCTATTCATAAATGGGGCAAACCGAATAAGCTCTTAAAACGCTGGCAACGCTGGGCAGAATTAAATGAAATGATTGAAGAAATGCGAGGGGAATTAGAAGAAGATTTAGCCCGTCATTGGGATGAATTTATGGCTTTAATTTCAATTTTGCAATACTTCCAAGCCCTAGATGAGTTAAGACCCACGGACTTAGGACAGGCCACCGCCGCCCTGCGCGGAGATAACGAATTATGGTTAGGGTTGGCTTTAAAATCAGGGATTTTTGACTCCCTCGACCCCCACCATTTAGCCGCCGCCTGTGCCGCTTTGGTTACGGAGGTTTCCCGTCCCGATAGTTGGACGCGCTATGACCTATCGGAGGAGGTAGAAAACGCCCTGGGACAGTTGCGCCATCTGCGTCAGGAGTTGTTTAAACAGCAGCGACGGTATCGGGTGGCTTTGCCCATCTGGTTAGAACGGGATTTGACGGGTTTAATTGAGCAGTGGGCCTTAGAAACCGATTGGTTAGAGTTAGTCTCTAATACCAGTTTAGACGAGGGGGATATTGTCCGAATGTTCCGACGTACCTTAGATTTTCTCTCTCAAATCCCGCACGTTCCTTATTTAAGTGAATCTTTAAAACAAAACGCCCTGCGCGCCCGTCAGTTAATAGACCGATACCCGATTAATGAAGCAGTGGATTAGGGTTTTGGGGTTGATAATTGATGGTTGATATTGATCAATCATCAATTATGCCGCCGGATGAATATGAATAAAACGATATTTGTGGATATCTTAAAAATTTAGAATAAATCTGAATGTGAACCTGAACGAGCTAGAAAAAGATGGGTTTCTGAGATTTTATAAATTAAAAGCCAGTCAGATTCTATATGACAATCTCTATATCCCTTCCAATTACCTGTTAAAGCATGATCTTTATATTTTGGTTCTAGTTCTTGATTTTCTAGTAATTTTTCAATCACCATTTTTAGCTTTGACATATCTTTGCCCCGCTTTTGTAAACGTTTGATGTCTTTCTTAAACTGATTTTCAAAAATAGGTGATAGCATTAAATACCTAATTCGTTATAAAGCTCATTTTTATTATTGCAAACTGTTAAATTTTGTTGTTCTTCGATATTCTTGATTGCTTGTTGTGTTTCCTCGTTAAAATCATTAATCGTATAAGTTTGTTCTTCAATTCGCTTTTCTTTCTCAGCTTTTTGTAAAAATTCATCCAGATGCTTCTGTAGATATATTGCAAGAGTATTTTGTTGATCTTCAGAAAGCCGCGAAATTTGCTCAAAGGTTTCTTGTATTAATTTAGTCATTGTTGTTACTTGTACGACTATGAGTACAAGTTAATTGTAGTTGATTTTGATTCATAGTAGTTGCGCGATTAGCACTGATCTTGAAGAAGTTCTTGCAGTTTTGTTTCCTGTTCTGATAGCGACATCTCTCTATCAAAATAGATGGCATTTGGTCGTTCACGATGGGTAAATGCTTGCCAAGCTTCGTGATCATCTCTGTGCGCTAAGACATAACGTCGTAGTTCCTGAAGGCTCATTTGGCTAAAGTTAGGTTTCGGTGATATCATATCTCCATATTTATGAATATCTTAAAAATATTGAATGATTAACGGCTTTTCAGGAATAAATCGAGATTGAAAAGCTTCTTTTTTACCCACGGCTTTAAAATTAGAAATATTCAGAGGAATATCTAAGGGTTTCAGGTCAGTGACCTCCCAAAAGATAGCAAAATTTGGCGCATCATTAGCCGCCGTAGCTGGACGATATTTCATGCCCTGGGGATGGCGACCGCGGCGGGAGTCTACATGACCAATATATAAGGCTTGCCAGGTGACTTTAGGAATAAAAGAACGATTTTCCTGCAAAGTTGCATAGATAAAAACCTTAACGACCCGATCATTTCGGTCTTGGTCAAGTTTGCGGAAAACCTCAAAATCTTGACTCCCAAACGCTACTTTTCCTTCCTGCTCACAAACATCCTGACCAGATAGTAAATGAATTTCAGGTACGGGCGCAAGCAGTGAAAAATTACGGGTGGTCGGTTTTACGGTAGAATCGTGCATCAGCATCCTTTTCAACACAAGCTCAAGATAATTAAATTATCCCATCTTTAGGTCACAAAGAACAGAAAACAGCACTATCCCATCAATTCAGGGTGAAGGGGAAACCCGTTGAGATAATTCTTTTATTGCTTGGTCGGTGCTCAAAAAAATCCGATCGCGTCCTAATTTATCCACAAATCCCACCTTTTCTAATTGATCAAAAACCGGGCCTTTAACCTCAGAAAGATAAAACTCAATTCCCATTTGGTGCAAATCCTCTATCAGACGTTGCAGGGTTTCTAAAGCACTGCCATCAATTGAGTTAATCCCACTACAGACTAATAGTAAATATTCAACTTCTTTTTGTTCTGTGACTAATTTTAATAAATAATCTTCTAAATATTTAGTGTTTACAAAATACAAACTTTCATCAATTCTCAGCGCCAAAATATGGGGGCTAGTTGTTACCGGATGTCGTAAAATATTGCGGAAATGTTCCGTATTTCCTACCCGTCCCACAATGGCAATATGGGGTTTACTGGTGCGAGCTAAATGTAAAACTAGAGAAATTAATACCCCAAAAATAATTCCCTGTTCAGCACTGGTTAGCAACACCGCCACGAAGGTACTACCCCAAGTAATGCCATCAAGTTTGTTATAATTCCATAACCGCTTTAAAGTAGGAAAATCGAGTAAATTTCCCACGACGACTAAAATAATTGCAGCTAAACTGGTTTGGGGTAAATAATAGAATAAAGGGGTAAAAAAT
>DATNRE010000412.1:0-15376 GCA_036703685.1 Candidatus Obscuribacterales bacterium | reverse complement strand
ACTATTAACACCCACTAAAACTAATTTATCTTTAATTAAATTAGGATCAACTTCGCCATTCAGAATTTGTGTAAACGTTACTTCAATTATTGATAAATAAAAGTTGACGGCGTAAAATGTGATCAGAATCGCGCATTACATCCAGGACTTACGCAAAACAACCATATCTAGTAGGGGCGAACGGCCGTTTGCCCCTACAGATGGTGTATAATTGGGCATTCTGCGTAAGTCCTATATATAATAGACCCATGCGCATAGTGCGTTTGATTATCCCTTATTCTTGAGCTTGATTATACTCGATGCTGAATTTTTACTTTGATCCAGAAACCAATACTCACAAATCCTTTGAGTTACCTGGCGCTCGTCCCCACTATAACCCTGACCGTCCGGGTCAAGTAGAACATATTTTTCTGGACTTAGTTCTCGATATTCCTAATCAAAGTTTTCAAGGAACTTGTACCCTACATTTGAATCCGATTAAAAATGGCATAGAAACCTTAACTTTAGATGCCGTTAACTTAGAAATAAAAGACGTAAAAATCGAGCAAAATCAGCAGGAATTTGACTATGATGGGGAAAAACTCCAGATTTATCTGAATCAACCCACAACCGTTAATCAATTAATTAAAATAGTCATTAATTATTCCGTTACTAATCCCCAACGGGGACTTTATTTTATTAGTCCCAATAAAGATTATCCCGATAAACCGATTCAAGTTTGGACACAGGGAGAGGATGAAGATTCTCGTTTTTGGTTCCCTTGCTTTGACTACCCCGGACAACTGGCAACCTCAGAAATTCGGGTACAAGTTCCTAAACAATATTTAGCCATTTCTAATGGGGAATTAATTCATACCGAAACTAAAGGCAAAACTAAAATTTATCATTGGTCACAAAAACAAGTGCATCCCACTTATTTAATGACCTTAGCGGTGGGAGATTTTGCCGAAATTAAAGACGAATGGAATGGCATACCCGTCCTATATTATCTTGAGAAAAATCGTAAAGAAGATGCCCTAAGAAGCATGGGGAAAACGCCAAAAATGATTGGATTTTTCTCTGAATATTTTGGTTATACCTATCCCTATCCTAAATATGCTCAAGTTTGTGTAGATGATTTCATTTTTGGCGGGATGGAAAATACCTCTACAACCCTATTAACCGATCGCTGTTTATTAGATGAACGAGCCACCCTCGATAATCGTAACACAGAAAGTTTAGTCGCCCATGAATTAGCCCATCAATGGTTCGGGGATTTAGTAGTAATTAAACATTGGTCACACGCCTGGATTAAAGAAGGTATGGCGACCTATACGGAGGTATTATGGACGGAACAGGAATATGGCAAAGACGACGCAGCTTATTATCGTTTAAATCAAGCCAGAAACTATTTTTCCGAGGATAGTTCTCGCTATCGTCGCCCCATTGTTACCCATATTTATCGAGAAGCTATTGAACTTTACGATCGCCATTTATATGAAAAAGGCGCTTGTGTTTATCATTTAATTAGAACTGAATTAGGGGATGAACTATTTCAAAAAGCGATTCAAACTTTTGTTCAGGATAATGCCCATAAAACCGTAGAAACCGTCGATTTATTACGGGCGCTGGAAAAAGCAACCGGAGCTAATTTACTTCCCCTATTTGATCAATATGTATTCCGAGGCGGACATCCTGATTATAAAGTCTCCTATAGTTGGGATAATCATAATAAATTAGCCAAAATTACGATTAAACAAAATCAAGCCACCGATAGCGATAAACTCAGCGAGACAAACCTGTTTGATTTGAAAATTCCCATTGGTTTTGGCTATAAACCCGAGAAAAAATCTCCCGACACCGAGGTCAAACTAAAAACTTTTACGGTGCAGGTTCATGAAAAGGAACAAACCTTCTATTTTCCCTTAGAAGAAAAACCCGCTTTTATTAGTTTTGATGTCAATAATAATATCCTCAAAACCGTAACTTTAGATTATGCGGTAGCGGAATTAAAAGCTCAATTACACCATGATCCTGATCCGATTTCTCGAATTTATGCTGCTAAAGCCTTAGCCAAAAAAGGCGGTTTAGAAGCCGTTAAAGCCCTATCTCATGCTTTAAAAAATGATAGTTTTTGGGGGGTACGGGTAGAAGTGGCTAAACAATTAGTGCGGGTGAAATTAGATCAAGTTTTCCCAGGATTAGTTGAAGGATTAAATGATCAGGATGCTCGGGTCAGACGGGCGGTGATTCATAGTTTAGCTAAACTGAAAACCACCGAAAGTTATCAAGTCTTAAAACCCCTTTTAGAAAAAGGAGATCCGAGTTATTTAGTGGAAGCGACCACCGCCGCCGCCCTGGGAGAAATTGCCGCTACCCATCTCGAGGATAAACATTTAGTTGAACAAACCGTTAAACTATTAAAATCTGTCCTGAAAGAACGGGAAGGCTGGAATGAGGTGGTGCGTTCCGGGGCAATTTCAGGACTGAGTAAAATGAAAACCTCAGAAGATGCCTTAAACCTGATTTTAAAATATACCGCCCCCGGCATTCCCCAGGCACTGCGGTTAACTTCAATTCGGGCTTTAGGGAGTATTTCCACGGGTCAAACCCCCACCAATATCGAACGCATTGTCCAACGTTTAGAGGAACTATCGAATGAGGCTTTTTTCCTAACCCAAGTGGCCGTGGTTGCCTCCCTAGAACAGATGGAAACCCCGAAAGCCATGGATGTGTTGCAATCTTTAGCCGACCAAACCCTAGATGGACGGGTTCGCCGTCGGGCAGAAGAAGCCATTCAAACGGTTCAAGGAAAAATCGGTTCTGAACCGGCGTTGAAAAAACTGCGGGAGGAACTCGACAAAATGAAAAAGGAAAATCAAGATTTGAGGAGTCGTTTGGAAACCTTAGAGGCAAAAAGTAAATCCAGCAAATCGTAAAACCCGATGCTCGGCGCGAGAAATTTCTCGATCTTGAAGGGTAAAAACCTTGTATAGAACTTATCTCCCCCGTATTGAATAATGATTCAACCTAACGACGTCAAAAACTTAACGTGATTTAACGTTTGATTGAGTCCCAAACGGGGAGATTTAAGTTAACTTACAAGTAAAGAACAATCAAACAGGTTAGATAGTTGTACTCGACCCCCTACTTGATCAATTCTCCGTCGGTGAATGAACGATGATCAGATTTCTTTTTTGACAAACCGTGCAATTTTTGTCAAAAAGGCTACAATCGAAAAGGTCTTGGCGTCATCCAATGATCACCTTTGAATATTTGCCCTCACTATGCTAGGACTGAGGTGGGTTACGATGACTCACTCAGTAACTCGCTGGGTAAAATATTTAAACCTGGATTCGGTGTGTCACCGGTTCAGGAGTATATGAATAGACATCTTTATTTTGTAATTAATTACTAATTGAGGAGCATGAGGAACGCGGCATGACCAGTAAAAACGCATTCGCAACCACATCTGCTGAGAAAGAAGAATTGCCTGTTAGCACTGACAACAAAAAGAAAGCCACCATCATCATAGAGGAGAAACCACCTGTTAGCCCTGACAATAAAAATAAACCCGCCATTACCCCACCGGGGAAACCCGTTGATAGCCTTGAAAATAAAAGGAAACCCTCCATTACCGATTTAGATGATATTGATGAACCTGATGCAGACGATCTAATTGAAGAAGAAGAAGAAATTTTAGAGGATGTGATCGGGGAGGAAGATGACGAGAGCAAAGCTGCAAAAGGAGCTAAAGCTCGCCGTCGAACCCAGACGAAGAAAAAGCACTTTACGGAAGATTCAATTCGTCTCTATTTACAAGAAATCGGTCGGATTCGTTTATTACGCGCAGATGAAGAAATTGAACTCGCGCGTAAAATTGCCGACTTACTCGAACTCGAGCGAATTCGGGAAAAATTGATGGAACATTACGACCGCGAACCCAATGAGCAAGAATGGGCAACTGCGGTGGAAATGAGGCTACCAGAGTTCCGCCGCCGTCTTTATATAGGCCGTCGAGCCAAAGATAAGATGGTACAGTCTAACCTGAGACTGGTGGTTTCCATTGCCAAAAAATATATGAATCGAGGTCTATCTTTCCAAGATTTGATTCAAGAAGGCAGTTTAGGATTAATTAGAGCCGCCGAGAAATTTGATCACGAAAAAGGTTACAAATTTTCAACTTATGCGACCTGGTGGATTCGTCAGGCAATTACTAGAGCGATCGCCGATCAATCTCGGACAATTCGGCTTCCAGTGCACCTGTATGAAACCATTTCTCGAATTAAAAAAACGACCAAGTTATTATCTCAAGAAATGGGTCGCAAACCCACGGAAGAAGAAATAGCTACTCGCATGGAAATGACCATCGAGAAGTTAAGGTTTATTGCTAAATCGGCTCAACTTCCGATTTCTTTAGAAACCCCGATTGGGAAAGAGGAAGATTCTCGTTTAGGAGATTTTATTGAATCCGATGGCGAAACTCCTGAAGATCAAGTATCTAAGAATCTATTACGAGAAGACTTAGAAAATGTATTAGACACTCTCAGTCCCAGGGAAAGAGATGTACTGCGTCTGCGTTATGGACTAGATGATGGTCGGATGAAGACATTAGAAGAAATTGGTCAGATTTTTAATGTCACCCGGGAACGGATTCGTCAAATAGAGGCGAAGGCGTTAAGAAAGTTACGTCATCCTAACCGCAATAGCATTTTGAAGGAGTATATCCGTTAATTGCTGTTATTTCTGTTCGGGTTGAAACAATTTGATCCTGAGAAACAAGTTTTTTAATTATCCTCTATTGAGGATAGCTCAGGCTGCAATTTATCAGCCCGTTTATGGAAACATCACAGTTAAGGATTAACCTGCCGAAACAGACTTTGAAAAAATATTAAGTTTCGGCAGATTTTTGTTATTTATAGATGTAAAATAACCCCTTTTTTCCTAATATTCCATCATGAAATATTTGCTACACATTCCCCATGTAGAGACGTTGTATGCAACGTCTCTACATGGGTGGGGTTCAAGGGAATAATCCGTAGCATCTATAATTGGATTTCATATAACCTGGAAAATTGCAGGTTGTTTTGTGAGAGAGCGATCGCTAATTTTCTATTCTGTTTTATGCTCAAGAATCTCGATATCTCGTATATTTTTCAGCTTCAGATTCAATTTTTATAATCTTGTTTTCCCATTGATCTAATTTACGATTTCGTTCCTGTTGATCTTCGTATGAGGGTGTAGGAAGTCCATCTTGGCCATATTTGCCATGTTGACTTGATAAGCCTTTGAAATATAAAGTCCCTTCATTGGGAAGAATATTTCTGAGTTTTAACCATTTTTCACAGTAGGTTTGCCAACAGAAAACATGATCATGAATTTCACGAGGTTTTAGACAACGCAGATGTTTAACAGAAACTTGAGAAGAATTCAATAGTAGCTCAAGCTGAGGATTTTGAGAACGGTTAAATAAACGAGTTTCACTACCTCCTCCTCGGAAAAACTCAACAATAAACCAATCCCCAAAATCAAAAATACAAACTTCTGTATCGCTATCATCTTCTATTAAAAGATCAACATTTTTAGGAAGATATTGACCGAGAGCGTTAATAGATCTTTGGGGTAATAAAATCCTAATTCTTTCAAAGCGATCGCTATAATTTGACCAAAAGTTTTTTCTTGCTCGTAACTGATTTTGTTCCCAATCTGGTATATTTAATTGATCATTCTTTTCTAATAAAAGATCAACGATATTTTGAAAATCATTATAATTAACTGCACCGATCCATTTTTGTAATGCTTCTTTAGCTTTTCCTGAAAGCTGATGCCATTTACTATTAGAATTTTGGGGTTTAAAATTCAATTTTACCCACTCGACCAGATTCGGTAAAGTTCCAGCTATTTCGGTTGATATTTTAGTTAGTAAATAATCTGTTGCTTTAATTTGATCTTCAGACAGCATTTCTTCAAGACAATTGATTAACCAAGTCTCGGATTGAGAATCAGGAGAAGATACAAAAACTTCTGCAACCTTTGTCAGTGCATCTTCAGCTTTTTTGATCCAGTGGGGTAACTGATAGGTTTTTAATAAATATTTGGGGGATTTCTTATACATTAAACTTAATTTTGCTAAATCAGCAGGAGCTTTTTGTAAACTTTCAATAATTATGATCGTTACCAAGTCTTTTGACGCTTGATCTAAGACATCCACAGAAAAAGAATTAACTAAAGATTCTGATAAAATTCTTTTTTTATTATTGCCTTCATTTCCATAATATAAAACTAAATTCCAAATTAAACGATTTTTTAACCATGGTTTTTGTTTGGCTATATTCCAAATTAATTGACATAGTTTTAAATTATTATCAGATTTAAAATAAACTAAATAAAGCCATTCTAAATTAGTGATTTTATCTATTTGATTGTTTTCAATATCTTTTGATATTTCCTCAAATGTTCGAGGTTTAATGGGATTTGTAATTGGTGGTATAATAGGTGGTGGAGGTTCTTGTTCACCTAGAGACTTTGAAAATTCTAGGAGTTGAGAAGGTTTTAAGGGAGAGAAATCAGGTAAATGTAAACTGGAAAAAATCATGATTGTAACTCCTAAAATTTGATTTAGTCTTTGTAGGGGCGAGGCGCGCCTCGCCCCTACGATGAATTGGATTTTAAGTCTGATGTACAACTGATTTAGACTTGCTATAGTTATTTACTTTGATTGAGATTTTGATGATTTTAAAAACTGATCCCAATCAATTTGTTTGAGTTGAAAGCGAAAGACAACCCGGCGATCGCGTGGGTCATCAATTTTTTGATTAGCTTCTACTTCTCCCCGTCCTGCGGCCATGAGTTTGGTTTTAAATTTAGATTTGTTTTTGAAATTTAATTCTTTTGAAAAGATATAATTATAAACGGATAAGGAACGTTTGAAACTTAAATCCATATTATACTGATCATCTCCTAAATAACTGGTTTGACCCTCAATAATAACACGAATCACGCTATCTTCAAAAGTAGAATTAGAAAAAATAACATCAGTATACTTGGGAATAAACAGTTTCAAAAATTCTTTTCCTTGAGGTTTTAATTCAGCACTGCCTTTATCAAAAAGAATCGCATCAGGAATACTGACATCTCCCGTTTTAGAATCTATTTTTATTTGATCTCCTCGTGGTAACTCTCGAATGACTTCAATAACTTGGTTGGGTAGTTCATTGATCCGATCTTGAACTTGTTTGAGTTGCACCATTACCGTAATAAATAATAGGGCAAAAAACATTAATAACCCCGACATTAAATCCCCGATGGAAAGATAAACTCCAGAATCTTGTTCTTCCTGAAGTTCTGTTTCTAATTCTAATTCTGATAAATCACTCATGATTAATTTTTCTCCGTAGTATTTCTAAGATCGTTAGTAGCAGAAACCAGATATTCAGCCACACCCATAAATTGATGGGAAGTAGAGTTCAATTGTTGACAAATATTAGCCGTTGCTGTATCAAAATCCTGAATGCGGTTACTATAAACTTCATTCGCTTGTTGGAGATAACCTGCTAACTGTTGATTTCCAGCTTGTAAAGTGGCATTAAATTGAGTAGTCATATTTTGATAATGACGTGAAACTTGATTCGCTTCATCTCCAATTGTTCGAGCTAATTCTTGTAACTGTGCAAGACGTTCACCGGAGGTTAAACCGAGTATATTTGATAATTTAGAAACATCTTCAACAGTTCCCTTAATTGTTTTCATGCTCGTTTGAATTTCTTCGCTCATGTGTTGGGAATCTTCTATAAAAACGGTTTTCAAAGAGTTGACAACCTGCGCTAAACCGTCCCGTTGTTCTCCCAAGGTTTCCTGTAAAAGCTGATTTTGTTCAGTAAAGAAATTGTTAAGAGATTCTTGATATTCATTACGGAATTTTTGCAATTCTTCCTCAAAATCAATGCGAATTCCTTTAAAGGTATCGGCGGCTTTTTCCGCACTTAATTCAAAAGCTTGACGCTGGGCTTCCATCCCTTCAATACTGGTATTAACCGCCCGTTCAATTTCAAGAGAAACCTTCTGCATTACGCCTTCTGTATCTGTGCGGAATTGTCCTAAAATCTCCTGCAAATTAACAGCAAAGTCTTTAAGTTCTACTAATGTAGTTTTCTGGAATTCCTGAATAGTAGAAATAGCACTCGATAAACTTTCTGTAATTCCTCCTAAAGATTCTCTTAACTCTCGCACGGCTAATGATGTTTGTTGGGTTAAGGCTGCACTTTCATCTAACCGCTTGACAACGGGTTCAATTAACTGGGTTTCCATTTGATGAATTAAGGTTTCTACCGTTTGACCTTGTTGTTTAATTAAGGTTTCTACGGTTTGACCTTGACTTTCTTGTGTTGTTCGTAGTTGTTGTAATTCCTGATATAATTCCTGATATAAAGGTTTTATCTCTTGCTGAACAACTAATTGAAAATATCTGCCCGTTGATTTACCAATTTTATCCGCACTAAGGTTACTTAAACTATCAGCAACATTCTTCAATGTTTCTACTAATTCTTGTTGATTAGATTGTTGATTCCCTAACCGAGAAAGAAGTCTGACAGGAGTTTCTAAAATCGCAATTTCTCTAAGTTGACTTCTCAAGTCATCCCGCCGTTTTTCCCGAAACCATTTCCCACCAGCCAGAAATAACATAAAAAAGCTAGAACTTCCTAAACCGAATAGGGAAGTAAGAAAAGCTAACTTCATTCCTTCCATCAGTTCCGCACTAGCTTTGAGTAGGTTATCTCCTTGTGAAATATTATCAAGATTAATATTTTGCAGTCCTAAATAAATCCCCGCAAAGGTTCCTAAAACCCCCAATGCGGTTAATAAAGTGGGTGCAAAATAAACGGGGCCGCGGGGTACAGGTTGGGATAGAATAGAGGGGGCTGATAAAATGATAAATTTTTGTCTATCATTTTCATCTTTGATGAGTTGTTCACTTTGAATTAAAAAGTGTCTTTGTAGCCATTGTCTAATCTTTTTATTGGTTGGTAAATCCAATTTTTCTTCTAGTTTATTATTGTTCTTTAAGAATTTAATCCCATCTTGAGTATCTTGAAACTTCGTAAAATATTCAAAAATAGAAAAAAGTTCTGATACGAAAGCTATTAAAGCGAATCCAGAAATAATCCGAATAAAAATATCACTAACTGGATCACCTGAATTTAAACTATTTATAAACCATTCCCACATTGCTAATTCTCCTAGTATTCAAGTCGGTTAATTTTGGGTAAATCTTTTAATCTCAGACTCAGATAAAACTTCCTGAGCAACTCGCGCAGGAAGGTGAGCCGCATCGGTGACACCATTAACAGGTTTTCGCAGAATTAAGCCATAAAGGGGTTCTCCTGTTTCAGCATCGTTATCCGCTTCTAAAGAAGGTTCTAGTGCTTGTTCATCTATTTTGAGATAGACTTTTTCCGGTGCATAATGGCGTAAAAGTCGAACTTGCGATCGCGTTTTTAAATTACGCAAAGAAACTGTTAAACCCGCAGAATTTCCAAACATAAACCGGGCTTCTTTCCAAGCATGATTAATCGCTACAATTTCTGCAAGAAGCTGTTCTAAGCTAGGTCGCAATAAAAAATTATCTGGGAGAGAAGACATTTTTAATATCGATGATACTCCTAATAAATATTGCTATCTATGAATCTGAGGTTGATAATAATTCAGAATTCCAGATTTGTAAATCAGTGGTATTACGGAACTTTAATGTTTTTTTTTACATACCCTAACGAATAGTTTTTGTTTCTGCGGGTATAACATCTTGTATCGGTTCAAATCCGACATAATCAACAATATAACGTGATCCATCTTGCAGTTCAAAAACATCTCCTGTTGTCACATTCCGAGGGTGAGAACGTCCAGGGGGAGATTGTAATACTTTAATTTGAGGATGTGACCAATTATTGATTAAGCTAGTTATAATATAAGCTTCATTTAAAGTTCGAGCTTGAACATCAGCAACATAAACTAAATTCTGCTGATTAATGAGTTGCATGGGCTGTACTCGATTCAGTTCTATTTTACCTTCTGCTTGAAATTTTTTCAGCTTTTCTACTGTTTTAGGTTCAGAAAATTTAGCAACTTCTTCACCATTATCTAACGTGACAATATCTTGGGGAATTGGCGATCCTAATCTTTGACTTGTATAAATATACCATTGAGGATTTTGCAAAACTTTAATCGTGGTGAGCTCTTTTCCGGGGATCTCCCCCTCTTGCATTGCATTGGTTGAATTGCGATTACATCCTTGAATTAGTAGTAAAGTCACGGTCAAACAAGCTGCTAGAGCCGATTTTAACTGAAATTTCATGATTATCCTTCCCTCCAATATCAATGTTTTGAATTTAGCTTTAATCATCTATTGCTGCCCGGAAACAAAATTACGCAAATTCTCAAAAAATTTTTTATTCACTCTAATTTTAGATACGCTTGCTAATCCTATTTTTACTCAGACCTCAGATAATTACTATCTTCTATTTTCCAAAACCCTTGCTCAAAGGTTAAGTAAAATCGGTATTTTTTAGATCGAGGGTAATCAGTTGTATTACTCTTATCAATTTTACCATTAATATATAATTTCATTTCTTCATAAATTGTTGCATCAAATACAGCTTTACCAGGGGATGATTTAACATATTCTAAGCTCTCAAGTTTGCTGAACTCATATTCATAATAAGCACTATTACTTTTTAACCATTGTATGGAATCAATTGTATCTTTTAGCTTTTTTCCTGTAGCAAGTTGTGCTACTAACTGTTGATCATAAGGTGCTGCTAAGATAAGTTGTTTAGCATTCAACCACTTTTCAATCAATTGAGTTGCTTTTTTTTGCATTAAGGCTGAAATATTCATGCTAATTAAATAATTAGACTGATTTTTTGCAGAAACTTCAATAATATAATTTCCATTGCTAGATAATTTTCCAGACCACTGACTTTGACCATTTGTAACCGAAGCTATTGTTTGACCTTCTGGTGAAATCAAAGTTAAGTTAACGTCGCCTTGTTTTGTGTGAAGCAATAAATCTTGTCCCGCAGCAGCCCAAACATTATAACGATGACGCTCGTTAGGTTGAATTGGATTCTTAACTGTTGCTCCTGTACTTCCTTCATTAAAACGGACATTGTAGGTTTTGATTAACGGTGTAGATAAAACAACCATCTTTTTCTTAGTTTTCTCCTCATAAGCCTTTGCTACTTGGAAATTTTTACTATACTGTAAATAACGATTTTTAGCCGTTTCATATTGAGAAGATTCAGGGGAAACACCCCCCATTAATTTTGCAGCTTTTTGCCATTTTTCTGCGATTAGTGACCATTCTTGAGTAGTTTTAGCTTTTTGTCCACGGGTTGCAGCTTCTTGTGCAATTTGTAGTGCTAGTTTAAATTCTTCCTGATTAGGATTAGAAAGACGAGATTCTTTTTCTTGTTGTTGTAATTGAGCTTCTAGTTTAGAAACTTTTGTAACAGATTCATAAGTTTTACTGGCTTCAATTAAAATATCTTTTTTTATTTTTTCTAATTTTTGGTTATTAAAATCAGAGGTTATACCCATTAATCCACATAGAATTAATGCTGATACTGTGCTAGTGCGCCAGAAAATCAAAGAGTTTTTATATTTTCCATTATGGGTTTTAGCTAAAGATACTTCTTGTTCATATTTTTTATTCTGGTTTTTAGCAATAGATAATGCTTGAGTAAGTTCTTGTTCCTTTTGATTCAAATATATAAGCTTTTGACTCAAAGATTGAGATTGATTTTTAGCAAACTTAAGATCATTGATTAATGAATTATATTTTTGTTGTAAATATTCTAAGTCATCAGAAGAATAAGTTTTTGAACCTTGAGCTAAACTCAATTTTAGTTTTAAATTTTCTATTTCTTTGTAAAATTTATTTAGGTCTTCTACCTTCCTTTGATTAGCTGAACTCAGATCTAGCTTTAAACGATCTATTTGTTTGTTTAAATCGGTATTTTCAATCTGCAAATTATTTTGTTTTTCTACATCCTGATCACTGGGTACAACAAAATCAGGAGGCTGAAAGTTTGGACTATGAAAATTCTTGTGAAACCAAATGCTAATTTCATAAGCATTTTTGAGATTTTCTAAAGCAATATTTTTATCATTGAAAAATCTATGATTAGCCTGATTTCCATACCTACGAATTTTATGAAGGAGATCATGGATTTTTGGAGGTATAATATTTCTATCAAATAACCTATCTATTAAATCTCTTTGTTCTTCACTAGGATTAGTTGGGAATCTTTTTTTTATTAATATTAACTGAACTATCCGTTCTCCAAATTGACGTAATTTTATCAAGCTGGTATTCGGATCATTATTATAATATTTTTCAGCAAAACTTACTAAGTTTAGTAATTCTAGATCATGAATTTCTAAAAAATTAAAGTTATTTGCTGAACTTAATTCAGTCATTTTTAATCTCATGGCTTTAAATTAAAAGTGATAGATTCATCAGATAAAGTTTTATTAATACCTCATTATTAGCTATCCCATCATTTTTTGAGTTATATCTTAGGAGTTTATACCTCACATATTGTTTTGTCAATCAGTGGTATTACGGAACTTTCGCTGCATATTGTTTTGAAGTTTAGGCTCAATCTACCCCCTGGTTAGTCGAGCTATTTCGCTAAAATATGCTCTCTAAAACTCAGGGGTGATGCTGTTACCAGTCAGAATCTGATTCGTTTCCCTCCCACATCTCCCGTTCTGAATCTCTTTCTAATTCCCGATCTAAGTCGTTTTGTTCTCGGTAATCATCGTAACTATCCTGAGTATCTCGGTCAGAGTCATATTCGTGGTCGTTGTTGTCGTAACCGTCTTCACCGGGGCCAAAATTATCGTAACGCATGGTCACCAATCCCTCATGATCGTTTCTCCTGACCTATTGCCACCTGCGAACAAAATTATGCAAATTTTCAAAAAATTTTTTAGAGTTTGTTTACTGGGTTTGCAGAGTGTTCCCACAAACCCGGTTTCCCATTCATTACAATAACCCTCGATACCGAATAAACAACAGAATCGCCGCCCACGACCCTAACGCAACTTTAATCGCGACTAAAATATTTAATAAAGGAATAGCACCCCCACTAAATAGCCCTCCTAACTCTCCGTGTGGTAACTCATATCCTGCGAGAGTAACCATCGACAACACCACAAAAACTAACACGGAAATTTTCTCCCAGACGGCGGCTGAATACCGCTTATAAATCCCCTGCATCCACTCAGGAGAAGAGGTAATTGCCACCAAACCGATCGCCGTTCCCCCCGCCACTCCTGCCGCAAAACCACCCCCCGGACTCAGATGACCCCGAATGGCTAATTCCACCCCAACTAACGCGCTAATGGTTGCCCCCAAACGCGCTAAAACAATTGAAGCTTCATCGGTAAACTGATAGATTTTAGCAGTAGGTTTATCAGTTGCTAATAGGAAATAAACCCCCATAATCGAGATCGTAAACACGATGACTTCAAAAATCGTATCGTACAGCCGATTTCTTAAAATAATTGCCGTTACCGCATTAGGAATTCCACTATCTTGAATAATCGATTCCACAATCGTTAAACTTGGTAAATCCCCAAAGGTATTTGGCATTACTAAAAACTTAATATAAATCGCAATAACCGCTACAATATAAACCCACTTCATGAATGCTCCTCCCCTAATTCTGATAAACTACAATAAGTTAAACGTGTGTCTAACGAAGACAATTGAGTTTCCATCACCTGATAAAGCCGTTGAATTCGAGTTAAGGTGTGATAGGCTTGCGGTTTATCTTCACTCATACAAACCGCATGAACTTCTTTATCTATCAACCCTTGCTTTAGAGCTTTCTCATCCTGATAGGAAACTAACTCCAAACGCAGATGATATTTGTTAAACACTTGTCTAAACTGATCTAACAGTTCGCTAAATTTCCCTTCTTTTGCCTCTTTTTCTAAGTCTTCCAACACTCCTAAACGCACCACTAACGAGGAACGCACCGCCACCGCATACAAGGTAATTGCCAACATTGTCCCTACCAACGCTTCCGTTAAAGCGACGTCCGGCGCCCCCAATATCGTATAAAGTAACGCTGCGATCGCTCCTAATATCCCTCGAACAACCAAAGCATGATAAGGATTTTCTTGAAACACTAACATCGTCGCTGCTAAGGGAAGTAAAGACGCGATTACACTCACATAACTGTTATCGTTCATGATTCCTTCTCATTATTAGAACAGTAAGCCAATACATATCCCAGCATTGTATTCCACATCATCAGAGAAATAAGGGCTAAGATCAGAAACGGCCATTGTCTGGGAACTTTCACCAGCAACCCCAGGATAATTAGCATTGATCCCAGAGTATCCGCGATGGTTAGCGTATGGAGTTTGAATAAAACCGATCGCAAACCCAACAACGGTAACGTTCCCCAAAACCAGAACACAATTCCTACACCAATCAACCCATAACCCAATCCGTCAATCATTGGTAATTGATCCTTTTTAGTAGTTGAGCAAGTAACATAAATCCGGCATTTCCAACACTGAGGATGATCACTCCAGCAACTCCAATCATCCAATCATCTCGCATAACCGAGACAACAAGAATTATCATCGAACACTTGGTAGCGATACTGGCTAACGCTAACATCTTCTGCCAAACATCATCCTCTTGCCAGCAGGCTTCATAGAGGGGAATCAACAATGCGATAATCATTGCAATCAATAACAAATTCATGGTAGTTTCCTCCGTTGCACCCGATGAATGGCAAACCATCCGTTGGAGTGGTATTTCAAAACAATGGTTTTTGGCGTAAAGGTAATCAGAAAAATGTCTAAAAAGATCAGTCCAGGGGTGCGTTGCGGTTTGACACGTTCCATGATGATCTCTTCCTCGTTATGGGGACGAAAAATCATTTCGATCGCCTCCAGATAAGCTTGGGGAATCGCCACTAAAATCTCTCCGAAAACCCGCAGCCAATCTTTTAAAGCGGTCGGGCTTTTATGAAGTCCTGGTATTAAAAAGGCGATCGCAACCCCAATGATAATATTCGTAACCGTGAAATTCGCCGTTAACAGAAACCAAATGGTTAATCGTAATATCAGATTCAGATATCCAATCATGCCCACACCATCCAAAACAACAAAATTAACATCACACTCATAACCCCCATCAAGTGATCAATTTGTTCAAACATACGGGGTAATTTGATGGAGATTTTTTGAATAATGAACCAATAAACCAACCATCCCAAGAAAATCGTGGCGAGGGGTTTGATAATATTGGCAAGGGTATATGCTTCGTAATAAGCCACATTCGCCACCACCAAACCCGCCAGTAATAAGATCAAAC